>JAAXHZ010000040.1 GCA_012270625.1 Dehalococcoidia bacterium
AGCTTCATGCTTGACACGCCCTTGAGAGAAGTCGTAACCAGATAGATCGCCATGGCCCACTTGCGCATCGGCAGATTGGAGTTTTGCATGACGGTTCCGGTCTTGACACTGAAGTATGAGCGACAGGTTGAGCACCAGTAGGGCATCGGCCTCTCATTGGGGACCGCACGGGTGCTGACGCTCCCACACTTGGCACAGGCGCGACCGTCGGGCCAGCGAGTATCCTCGAACCACTTGCGGGCGGAGGCTTCATCAGGGAACATCTCAAACAGTTCAAGTAGGCTGATTCCTACTCTCTCAGACTTGCCTGGGCCAGACATTGCCATTCTCCTCACTGCATCTGGTCTATGGCATAATACTAGCGGGTTGAGGCAACCCTGTCAAGCATTAGTTATAATTCCCTTAACAATACTGGCGAAACCAAAAACGGAGCGAATAGACCGCTCCGTTTTCATTGTTCTAGCTGATTAAGCTGTGTGGCTAGTGACCGCCGCAGCCACATCCGCCACCACCACCGCCGCAGCCGCATCCACCGCCTCCTCCTCCGCAGCCGCCACCGCCGCCGCAGGCGCATCCACCGCCGCCGCCCTGGAAGTTGGGATTGCTGATTACGAACCCACTTCGCATCAGCCCTTCCATGTAGTCGATGGTCGAGCCGTCGAGCAGAGGAGCGCTGTCTGCGTCCACCAGGACCTGGATCTGGTTCGTGTCGATGATGAAGTCATGCTCGCTGGCCTCGGACTCTACGCTGAGCATGTACTGGATGCCGCCTTGCGGCCCAGGCATCACCATCACACGAAGCAGCCCTGCGCCGTCACCCTCTTCTGCGAGGATGTCCTGGAATTTCTGGGCGGCCAGCTCGCTGACCTCGAGTAGCTGGGTTGTCGCCACGTTCATTACCTCCACAGGATAGGGCTCTCGATTGCGAGTTCTAGTCTGGCGGCAATGCTAGCACGGGGCCGACTGGCAGTCAAGAATTCCTGACCGCCAGAGAGAAGGCCAAAACTCCGAACTTCTACTCGTCATTCCCGCGTACGCTGGAACCCACGAAGTGGCTCGCCGCTCGGCAATCCACAGGTCGGCAGCCACAGCTCGCGATACTGGACTTCCGCTTTCGCGGGAGTGACGAGACTGCTGACGATCGAATTATGACCTTCTCTCGCCGCCGCCGCACGATCTCTGACTGCTGACTTCGTACACTTCGTGCACTTTTTGCACTTTTTTCGGCAGTTGCGTAACGATGCACGTCTTTCCCTCCTCGCGGGAACGGCCTCTACGAGAAAATTGCATAAGTGCAATTTTCGAGGAGTGAGTGGAGAGGAGTGAGATGCTGCCTGGACCATCCCAATGGTGGCGTATCTGGGACTTATGCAATTTTCTCTCACCTACGTCCCCTTGCAATTCTGGCGTGTATGCAGCATCATGTATGCGAACGACTGTGCTAAAGCGTAGCGCGGGCGTACATCAGAATACAGACGGCTAGACCGTCCCAGACTGGTCTGTAAACGGCCCTCCCGAATTCGCCCTCGGTGGATTCGGCGAGGGCCGTTTGTCTTTAGGAAGCCTTCGAGGAGAGACTCATGACAGATAACGACCGCAAACCATCGGCGTGGGCTGAGACAGTGATCAGGACCGACGCCGACCTGGACGCCGCCATATCTGCCGCGGGACTGCGGGCCAGCGCCGACGGCCATCGACGCCGCATTCCCTGTCCTGCGCCAGGCCACCCGGGCGACCGCTCAGCCGGCAACTGCGCCGTATGGGTCGGCGGCTCCGGCAGCGTGGGTGCAGTGTGCCACTCGCATAACTGCGCTTACGACGACATCCTTAGAGGCTTGAGGGCAGTTTCGCCAGGCGCCGGACGTGAGGGGAGGGGCAGGAGCGACTGGAGGGTCAGGCCAGAGGCGAAGAGATCGCGGATAGTCGGCGCGTATGACTACCGCGACCGGAGCGGTGAGCTGCTCTTCCAGGTAGTGCGCTACGACCCGAAGGACTTCAGACAGAGGCGACCTGACGGAACGGGTGGCTGGATGTGGAGCGTAAAGGGAGTCGAGCGTGTCCTGTACAGGCTGCCCGAGCTCATGGCGGCCCACCGCGACGAGATCGTGTTCATCTGCGAGGGCGAGAAGGACGCCGACAATCTCGCTGCCCTGGGCCTCGTGGCGACCACGGCGCCGGGTGGAGCGGGCAAGTGGCGGCAGGTCCCGGACCTGTCTGCGCTCTCAGGGCGCCGGGTAGTGGCGCTGCCGGACAACGACTCCGAGCGGCAGGGGCTGAGCCACTGCGAAGACGTGGCCGCAAGCCTTGCGCCAATCGCCGCAAGCGTGAAGGTGCTTCAGCTTCCCCACCTCGCGCCGACGGGAGAGGACGTCTCCGACTGGATCGCGCGCGGAGGCACAGCGGCGAGTCTCATCGAGCTCGCTCGCGCCTGCCCGGATTGGAGCGCGCGAGACGGCGATGTGGTCTCCTCTGAATCCTCACCCTCGAGGGAGAGGGAGCTCTGCGCTTCGCTCCAACCCAGCCGTGACCCTTCTCCCCCTGGGAAGAAGGTTAGGATGAAGGGGAAGGGAGAGGGCGCTGCGGCGTCGACCTCTCTTGCGGGCGCTGCGCCTCTGCCCCTGATAGACATAACGCGCCGTCACCTGCGTGACATCACATCAGACGCCGTGGCCGCGCTGATCGCCGCCAATGGCGACGACCCTACGCTCTTCTCAAGAGGCGGGCGGCTCACGCGGCTCGTGACGGGCGAGAACGAAGTGAGCGCCGAGATGCTCGGCAGGGACGCCGCCAGAGGCGTTCTGGACCGGGCGGCGGACTTCGTGAGTACCGCCAGGAGCGGCGGCCCGGCGCCCGTGTCTCCGCCCTCAGCCGTAGTCGGCGACGTGCTGTCTCTGCCCAATCTGCCCCTGCCGCCGCTGAAGGCGATATGTCGAAGCCCCGTGTATCTGCCGAATGGCAGGCTTCTATCCGCCGATGGGTACGACGCCGACAGCGGCATCTACGTATCGACGCGCGGGCTGGGCAAGACGAGCGCCGCCATTCCCCTAGCCGAGGCGGTCGCTCTGCTGAATGAAACGCTGGCCGATTTCCCCTTCATGAATGCGCCGAGCGCATCCCACGCGATGGCTATGACCCTTCAGCCATTCGTCAGACCGCTCATAGACGGCCCGACCCCGCTGTACCTCATAGACGCCCCCACCCGGGGCACGGGCAAGACGCTGCTGGCAAGCCTGGCGTGCCTGCTGTCCGACGGATCGGCCGCGCGCGCGATGGCGATGCCCCGCTCCGACGAGGAGATGGAGAAGCGCATTACCGCCATGCTCATCGCCGGCAATGGAGCCGTCCTCATAGACAACATAGACAGAAAGCTCGCCGGGGGCTCTCTGGCGGCCGCTCTGACCACCACATCCTGGCGAGGCCGCGTTCTGGGCAGATCCGAGATGCTCGACATCCCCAACAACGCGACCTGGCTGGCGACCGGCAACAACGTCGATGTATCCGACGAGCTGGCGCGACGCATAGCGCTCATACGGCTGGACTCAGGAGTCGAGCGCCCGGAGGAGCGAGCCGGGTTCAGACACCCGGACCTGCTGCGGTGGGCGCGCTCCAGGCGGGACAGGATCGTATCCTCTGCGCTCTCGATCGTCAGGAGCTGGCTCGACGCGGGCGCGCCAAGCGGGCGCGCCGTCTTTGGAGGATTCGAGTCGTGGGCAGCGGTCATGGGAGGAATCCTCGACGTGGCGGGCATCGAAGGCTTCCTGGGGAACCGCGACTATCTGCACGCCACGGCCGACCTCGAAAGCAGGGAATGGGAGGCGCTGTGCGCCGCCTGGCACGCCGCCTACTCCGATCGTCCCGTCAGAGCGGCGGAGGTGCTTGCCATCGCCAAAGACAGCGACCTTCTTATGTCCATGTGGACGGACCGCAGCGCGAGAGGAGCGCAGACCAGCTTCGGAAGAGCGCTGAGGGCGAGACGCGACAGGGTGTTCGGAGGATATCGAATCCGCCTGGCGAACGTCGATCCGACAGCCATAAGGCCCAGGTACGCATTGCAATTTTCCGGAGGCCTGAAAAAAGTGTAAGAAGTGTAAGAAGTGCATGAAGTTGACGCTTGGATACACGCCACGCTATACTCCCAGCCAGTATCCTTGGTGGTTCGAGCGAGGCGGCCCCACCCGTTCCCANNCACTCGCAAGGGTGTGGGAAAATAGGCCACTGCCAGGGTTTTCTTAGCCTCACGTCATGTTCGAGTCCGCTCATCCCCTGGTCCCTTCGACTTACCTGCGCTGGGCGCTGTACGCTCCGATATGGGTTTTCAGCCCATTCCCACCGTGATACAATCACGTCACTTTACTATACAAAAGGGGGAAAGTCGGGGCGGCGACTTCTACCATGTACTCACCGACGAGATGCCCGCATGACGGCGTTTTGTGCGATGAACGCGGCTTTACCAGTCGGAAATCATTACCCTATAATGACCCTACCTGACTCTTTACCGGAAAGTTGAACGAATGACTACTGAACAAGAGCGAGAGCAAGTGGCTGCTGAAGAAGATATGGGCCAGCTGCTCGATCAGATGATGGGGGAGATCAAGAACGTCCGCAGGGGCGACGTCGTAGAGGGCGTCGTCATGAGAGCGGATACCTCCGACGGCCTGTTTGTCAATATCGGACAGAAAGCCGAAGCCCACGTGCCCGCCAACGAGATGCGCACCATAGACTCGACTGACATCGAGGGACTGGTAGGCGGCTCGATAATCGCAATGGTAGTGCGTCCTGAGTCGGGCGATAACCCGGCAATCCTGTCCGTGGACAGGGCTATCGGTGAACAGGGCTGGCGATACCTTGAGAAGGCTATGGACGCCGGCGAGGTTATCGAAGGCCAGATCGCCGGTTTCAACAGGGGCGGCTCAATCGTTGAAGTCGAGGGCGTCCAGGGCTTCGTTCCAATGTCTCAGCTGGTGTCGGTGCCGCGCGAGCGCTTCCGGATCTACCAGGACAGCGGCGAAGGCATGTCGGCAGAGGAGCAGGAGAGCATACAGGAGGCCCAGGACGCGGAAATCGGTCGTCAGATTCCGATGAAGGTCCTCGAAGTCAATCGCAGCCGCAATCGCGCGATCTTCTCCGAGCGACAGGCCGTGCAGGAGTCGCGCGACGCGCGCAAAGCCAAGCTCATCGAAGAGCTGGAAGAGGGTCAGATTAGAAATGGCACCGTGACCGGCATTAGCAGCTTCGGCGCGTTTGTCGATATCGGTGGCGCTGATGGTCTTATCCACATTTCAGAGCTGTCGTGGAGCATGGTCAACTCTCCTGAAGAGGTCGTAAGCGTCGGCCAGAAGGTTGACGTTTACGTGCTCCGGGTGGACGCTGAAAACATGAAGATCGCACTGAGTCTCAGACGGCTCCAGCCCGAGCCATGGGAGACAATCCATGAGCGACACAACATCGGCGACATCGTAAACGCTACCGTGACTAAGCTGACCAACTTTGGCGCCTTTGCTCGAGTGGAGGACTCCATCGAAGGCCTGATTCACATATCCGAACTCTCAGCAAGGATGATAAACCACCCTCGGGAAGTTGTGCGAGAAGGCGAACAGGTCGAGGTCAAGATTCTGCGCATAGAACCCGAACGCAGAAGACTTGGGCTCAGCCTCAAGCAGGCGAGCGAAGAGCGCTTCTTCTAGTCCTTCCTTCAGCCTTTTCGCCGATCTGACTTTCCGACGAGGAGACGCTTCCAATGGCCAGCAGGTTTGAGAAATTCTCGGAAAAGGCGCGAAGAGTCCTTTCCCTGGCGCAAGAAGAAGCACAACGCTTCAACCACACCTATATCGGCACCGAGCACATCCTTCTCGGCCTTGTTCGCGAGACCGAAGGGGTCGCGGCCAAGGTGCTTAACAACCTCGGTGTAGAGCTCACCAAGGTCCGCTCCGCTGTCGAGTTCATCATCGGCAGGGGAGAGCGCACACCGTCCGGCGAGATCGGACTTACCCCAAGGGCCAAGAAGGTGATCGAGCTGGCCGTCGATGAGGCGCGCAGACTCAACCACAACTACATCGGCACCGAACACCTCCTGATCGGCCTGATGCGAGAAGGCGAAGGCGTTCCCGCTGGAGTCCTGGAGAGTCTCGGTGTGACTCTGGACAAGATTCGCGCCGAAACGAGCCGGATACTCAGCCAGAACGTTCAGCAGTCCCAGAGCAGCGGCAGTGGGAGATCGTCCTCTCGCACGCCAACCTTGGATCAGCTAGGCATAGACCTGACACAGGCGGCGCGCTCAGGAAAACTGGATGAAACGGTCGGGCGAGAGCAGGAGATCCAGCGCGTCACTCAGATACTCAGCCGCAGGACGAAGAACAACCCCGTGCTGGTCGGCGAACCGGGCGTCGGCAAGACCGCCATCGTCGAGGCGCTCGCGCATCGGATAGCGAGCAACGAAGTTCCGAGCACGCTTCAAGGCAGACGACTTGTGACCCTTGACATGGGCGCGCTCGTGGCAGGCACCAAGTACAGAGGTGAGTTCGAGGAGCGCCTGAAGAAGGTAGTCGAAGAGATCCGCAACGCGGGCAACTGCGTCCTGTTTATAGACGAAGTCCATACTATGGTCGGCGCCGGAGCCGCAGAGGGCGCCGTGGACGCCGCCAACATACTGAAACCTTCACTCGCTCGAGGTGAGCTCCAGACCATCGGCGCCACCACCCTCGACGACTACCGCAAGTATGTCGAACGCGACCCCGCGCTCGAAAGGCGCTTCCAGCCGGTCAGGGTGGAAGAGCCAACCACCGAGGAGACGGTTGACATCCTGCGCGGCATCAAAAAGCACTATGAAGAACACCACCAGCTGACGATTACAGATGAGGCGATTCAGCAGGCTGCGGTTCTCGCCTCCAGGTATATCTCCGACCGCTTCCTGCCTGACAAGGCAATCGACCTGATCGACGAGGCGTCTTCCCGTGTTCGGATCAACTTCAGCACGGCGCCACTCTCTGTCCTGGAAGTGACGAAGATGCTCGAGAGCGTTCGCAAAGAGAAGGACGAGGCGATCGCGGGCAGGCAATATGAGTACGCCGCTGAGCTCAGAGACAGAGAGGCGAGCATATCCGAAAAGCTTCAGGAGCTCGAACAGTCTTGGAAAGACGAACAGGATGCCGAGAGCCCTGTCGTTACCGAGGAAGACATAGCCGAAGTCGTAAGCATGTGGACGTCGATCCCGGTAACCCGACTGGCGGCAACCGAGACCGAGAGACTCATTAACATGGAGGACGTCCTCCACGAGAAGGTAATCGGCCAGGACGAGCCTATTACCATGGTCTCAAAGGCTGTCCGCCGCGGGCGCGCCGGTCTCAAGAATCCGAGACGCCCCACCGGCATCTTCATGTTCCTTGGACCTACTGGCGTGGGCAAGACGCTGCTGGTCCGAAAGCTCGCGGAGTTTCTGTTCGGCTCGGAGGACGCCCTCATCAGGATCGACATGTCCGAGTTCATGGAGCGACACTCGGTCGCCCGGCTCGTTGGCGCGCCTCCCGGATACATCGGCTACGACGACGGCGGCCAGCTCACTGAGGCTGTCAGACGCAAGTCGTACTGCGTCATCCTTCTCGACGAGATCGAGAAGGCGCATCCTGAAGTCTTCAACATCCTGCTCCAGATATTCGATGACGGGCACCTCACCGACTCCAAGGGTCGCCAGGTTGACTTCCGAAACACCATTATCGCTATGACCTCGAACATAGGCTCCGACCTCATCAGGCAGGACCGCTCTATCGGTTTCGCCGCCAGGTCAGGGCTCGGTCAGACTGAGTCTGAGGCATACGAGCGCATGAAGACCAACGTGCTCGATGAAGTAAAGCGGTTCTTCAGACCTGAGTTCCTCAACAGAATCGACGGCACCGTGGTGTTCCACTCCCTAAACCGCGAACACATGCACCAGATCATTCCAATCGAGTTGAAGGACGTTACATCGAACCTGATCGAGAAGGGAATAGACCTCGTGGTTACCGATGCGGCCAAGGACTGGCTCGTCGAGAAGGGGTACGATCCCATCTTCGGAGCCAGACCCCTCCGCAGAGTCATCCAGGACCACGTAGAAGACAAACTCTCGGACGCGATCCTGGGTGGCGAGCTGGGGCCTGCCGATACCGCAATCATCGATGTCGATGATGAAGACGGACTGGTTGTGCGATCAGAATCGCCTTTCTCAGTAGCGTCATCGACTTAACTCCGGCTGCACTCGAAATCAACTGAAGGTCTGGGCGAGTATCCGTCCAGACCTTCACTGTGTTCAGGGACCAATGGCCAGAAAAGCCAGATCCACTTTCGTATGCTCTGCCTGTGGCAGCGAGTCGCCTCGGTGGGAGGGCCGTTGTCCGCATTGCGGCGACTGGAATACGCTGAACGAGGCTGCGCCCACGGTCGGCCCCAAACGCGGATCGTGGGCCGGGCAGGTGGCGAGCGAGCCGGTGCGTCTCCGTGAAGTGAGAATTGAAGATCACCCGCGAACGACGTTCGAGTCATCCGAAGTCAATCGCGTCCTCGGTGGAGGACTGGTTCCCGGATCAGTGACCCTGGTGGCGGGCGATCCTGGTATCGGCAAGTCCACGTTGCTTCTGGCCGCCGCCGCTGACGCCGCCGGTCAGGCTCCGGTACTGTACGTCACCGGCGAAGAGTCCGCGGCGCAGGTCAAGCTGCGGGCGGATCGTCTCGGCATCGATGCTCCTGAGCTGTTCCTGCTTCCCGCTACCGGTCTCTCTGAAATCATGACGCGCATGGACGAGATGAAGCCATGTCTAGTCGTCATAGATTCGATCCAGACGGTGTTCGATGAGGACTTGCCGTCAGAGGCGGGAAGCATGGCGCAGATCAGAGAGTGCGCGCGCCGCCTTACGCAGTGGGCCAAGACCTCCGGCACTTCCGTGGTAATGACCGGACACGTGACCAAGGGTGGAGAGATAGCTGGTCCGAGAGTCCTCGAGCATGTAGTCGATGTAGTCCTCTACTTGGAGGGCGACCCTGTGAGCTCCTTTAGACTTCTCAGATCCGTGAAGAATCGATTTGGGTCCACTAACGAAGTGGGTGTATTCGAAATGACCGAGGCGGGCCTGAGAGATGTGAAGGACCCGTCGGCCCGGCTTCTGTCCCACCACACTGAAGGGTCTGTCGGCTCTGTGATAGTCCCAGCTATTGAGGGCACGCGCCCGATCCTCGTGGAGCTCCAGGCGCTGACCAATCCGTCGCTGCTGCCGACGCCGCGCAGGGTCGCGTCAGGTGTGGACTACAATCGGCTGTTACTTGTCTGCGCCGTGTTGACCCGACGGGCGGGGATATCGCTTTCGAGCCAGGACGTGATCGTGAACGTCACAGGCGGTGTCAGGGTAATCGAGACTGCCGCTGATCTGGCGATCGCCCTCGCGATCATCTCATCAGTGCGCGATGTGCCGGTCAATCCTGGAACCGCTGTATTCGGCGAGCTGGGTTTGAGCGGTGAGGTCCGTCCAGTGTCTCAGCCTGACAGGAGAGTCCAGGAGGCTGGACGACTGGGGCTAACCGCTTGTGTTGTTCCCGGTGGCCACTCACTCGAAAGGCCGACACGGTCGCTAGAGCTGGTGCAGGCCACGACGCTCAGGGAGGCAATCGGCGGTTCGATGTCCAGATCGCGGCCCAAGTCGCCCGTCGGAATTGTCTGAGTGGACAGAGGTGTAATCAGCTGAGAGCAGCATATTTCCAGTGCATTGGAGGGGCCAGCGGAGACATGGCCCTCGGCGCAGTAGTTGATGCTGGCGCACCTCTTGAGATCATCACGGACGCGATGGACGCGATGGGCGTGGTCGGCGTCTCACTTGGCGCCGAACAGTCGCGGCGCGGTGGCGTAACAGGCACGTTCGTGCACGTCGAGCTGGAAGAGCAGGCCCAAAAGTCCCACGGATTTGACGACTTCATCACTGCCGTACAGTCGTCGCCACTCTCCAGCCGAGTCAAGAACCAATCGACTGCGATATTCCGGCGGATGGCGGAAGCCGAGGCCAGAGTACACCGTACCTCGGTGGACCACCTGCATCTCCACGAGCTGGGCACTCTCGACACCCTCGTGGACGTGGTCGGCAGCGTCGCGGGACTGGAACATCTTGGAGTCGAGCGAGTCTTCGCGTCGCCTTTTCCAATGGGCACAGGCGTTTTCAGAAGCGCTCACGGCGTCCTCCCCGTGCCATCGCCTGCGACCTCGGCTCTGTTTACGATGGCCGATGCGCCGCTGGTTCCCGCGCCAGGAAATCCCGCGAGGACCGGCGAGATGGTAACTCCCACCGGCGCCGGTATCATTACGACACTCGCTGAATTTCGGCAGCCCCTCATGGTGATGCAGTCGCACGGCTACGGTCTCGGCTCGAGAGACCCTGAAGAGTACCCGAATGTGCTGGGATTGTGGGTCGGTGAGGTCGAAGCCGGATCGAAGACAGGCGGTCTCTCTCTATTGGAGACGAACTTGGATGACTCCACCGGGGAGGTCCTGGGTTACGTCCATGAGCGTCTTTTCGAGATAGGCGCCAGGGACGTGTGGTTCACTCCGATCCAGATGAAGAAAAACAGGCCCGCGACTATGCTGTGCGCCATCGTGGACGAGCGTACTGAGAGGCAGGCCGTCGATCTGGTCATGCGTGAAACGACCACGCTTGGTGTCAGGGTGCGGCCCATCGAAAGGTACGAGGCGAAACGTGAGACGCGGACGATCGAGACTCCACTCGGTCCGGCCGGGGTAAAGTTGAAGATCCTGGACGGCCAGACGATTGCTGTCAGTCCGGAGTACGAGGACTGTCGCAGGATCGCCGCTAAGACCGGTCTCTCCCTGAACGAGGTGTTCCGCTCGGTTCAGCGCAGCGCGGAAGACGTGCTATTGACCTCAAAACCAACCCTGCCGTAAAGTCATACTAAGCGGTTAGCGCGGGCCCTAGTGGCGCAATTGGCAGCGCACCCGACTTGTAATCGGGAGGTTGGTGGGTTCGAATCCCCCCTGGGGCTCTCCGCGCACTCATCTGCTGCTTCTAGAAAATTGCGCAAGTCCCCGATGTGTCGTCAGTAGGGTGGCTCGGGAAAGCTCTCGCTTCTAAATCCTCTCCACTCACTCCTCGAAAATCGCACTGTCACCTTTTCTTGGATTGGTCAAGTTCGCTATGCTAAACTACTTGGCAATAGCCGTGGACGGGTGGGTGAGTGGTTAATACCACCAGACTGTAAATCTGGCGCTCGGAAGGGCTACGGGGGTTCGAATCCCTCCCCGTCCACCACCCCAAAAAGGTTTCAGATCGTCAAATAAGGACCGGGCCCACATAGCTCAGGAGGTAGAGCGCGTTCTTGGTAAGAACGAGGTCAGCAGTTCGAGTCTGCTTGTGGGCTCCAGACAACGGAGGAAAGAGGATTAATGGCTAAGCAGAGGTTTGAGCGGACGAAGCCCCACGTTAACGTTGGCACCATTGGTCACGTTGACCACGGCAAAACGACCCTAACGGCTGCCATAACCAAGGTGTTGGCGTCGGCTGGTATGGCGGACTTCCGTCCTTTTGACTCTATCGACAACGCCCCTGAAGAGCGGGAACGCGGTGTGACTATCGCGATCCAGCACGTCGAGTACGAGACCGAAGATCGCCACTATGCGCACGTGGACTGCCCGGGTCACGCCGACTACATCAAGAACATGATTACCGGCGCGGCCCAGATGGATGGCGCCATCCTGGTAGTCAGCGCCCCCGATGGCCCCATGCCGCAGACCCGCGAGCACATCCTGCTCGCCCGACAGGTGGAGGTCCCTGCCATCGTCGTCGCTCTCAACAAGGTTGACGCTATGGACGACGAGGAGCTCCTTGAGCTGGTCGAGCTCGAGATGGCTGAGCTCCTGTCCGAGTACGGCTTCCCAGGCGATGACATTCCGATCGTCAGGGTCAGCGCACTCAACGCTCTCGAATCTCCAGACAACTCCCGGGATGGTGAGTGGTCGAAGGGCATCTGGGAGCTCATGGACGCCGTCGATTCGTACATCCCCGTCCCGGACCGCCCGAGAGATCTCGACTTCCTCATGCCCATCGAGGACGTGTTCGGCATCAAGGGCCGCGGCACCGTCGTCACTGGGCGCGTCGAGAGGGGTATAGTCAAGATGGGCGACACCATCGATATCGTCGGCATCAAGGAGACGTCCAGCACCGTTGTCACCGGTGTCGAGATGTTCCACAAGATCCTGGACGAGGGCGAGCCGGGAGACGCTGTCGGTGTGCTGCTGCGAGGCGTGGACCGCGACGCCATCGAGCGCGGCCAGGTGCTGGTCGCGCCGGGAAGCATGACTCCGCACCGCGAGTATGAGGCCCAGGTGTACGTCCTCAGCAAGGACGAGGGCGGAAGGCACACCCCGTTCTTCAACGGCTACAAGCCTCAGTTCTACATCAGGACGACCGACGTCACAGGCGAGATCCAGCTGCCCCAAGGCGTCGAGATGGTCATGCCTGGCGACAACATCGAGATGAACATCAAGCTCATCACTCCGGTCGCGCTCGAAGAGCAGCTCAGATTCGCCGTGCGCGAGGGCGGCAGGACTGTCGGCTCAGGCGTAATTACGAGGATACTGGACTAACACGCATCGTCGAAATGATTGAATCCGCGCCCTCTTCCGGGTCGTCCTGATCCGGAGGGGGCGACGGAGCAGGAATCCCCGTCAGACGAAGTCGCTTCCATGATTCGATGACCTTGGATAGGCCATCGAATCACACGTATTCGCTGGCAGGACCAGGAGCATATACAAGATGGCCCGTCGGGGAGAAGCCAGAATTCTGGTAACGCTTGGCTGCACGACCTGTCGAGATCGGACGTACCACTCCAGCAAGAACCGACGAAACGACCCGCAGCGCTTGGAGCTGAAGAAGTTCTGTCCGCGCTGCCGTCAGCACGTGCTGCATCGCGAGGTGAGATAGTCGTGGCGAGGGACCCTGGCGTAACTCGCAGAGTCGGCGGCGAGGTTGCTCGCCGCGCGTTCAGCGTTCGCATGATTGGCGAAGTTGTCGGCGAGCTCCGCAGGGTAACATGGCCCTCTAAAGAGGAGACGCTCCGCCTCAGCATCATGGTCATATGCGTCGCTGTTGCCGTTGGCGCGTTCCTCGGGCTGGTAGATCTGGGTTTTGCGGAAATTATGGGTATTCTGCTGGGAAATTAAGCCAATGACGACTCAGATCACACACTCTGACCCCGAAGTCCGCTGGTACATCATCCACGCCTACTCAGGCCAGGAGAAGCGTGTCAAGGACAATCTCGATCAGCGCATCAAGACAATGGACATGCAGGACAAGATTCTCCAGGTGGTCGTGCCCACTGAGGACGAGATGGAGATCAAAGGCGGTCAGCGCAAGGCCGTTCCTCGCACCATATTCCCCGGTTACATACTCGTGCAGATGCGAATGGACGATCAGAGCTGGTTCGTCGTCCGAAACACGCCTGGCGTCACCGGATTCGTGTCCGCTGAGGATGAGAGCGAGGGTCGGCCCAAGCCTGTACCGTTGGAAGAGCGGGAGGTCGAGACCATCCTGCGTCAGATCGAGACCGACGTGCCGAGACCCAGGATCGGTTTGGAGAAAGGACAGAGTGTCCGCATCACGGATGGCCCGTTCGTGGACTTCATGGGCACTGTTGACGAGGTTTCCCAGGAACGCGCAAAGGTCAAGGTGCTTGTATCTTTCTTCGGACGCGAGACACCCGTCGAGCTGGACTTCCTGCAGGTCGAGCGCGCCTAGCGCCTGCATCACTACGATAACAAGTACACTCTTCAGGAAAGACCATTGGCTAAGAAAGTACGCGCACTAATTAAACTCCAGATCGAAGGCGGCAAAGCAAGTCCCGCGCCTCCCGTTGGTCCAGCGCTTGGACAGCACGGCGTCAACATCATGGCGTTCGTCAAGGAGTACAACGAGCGAACATCCCAAAACGCTGGGACGATAGTGCCGGTCGAGCTGACGGTCTTCGAAGATCGCTCCTTCACGTTCATAACCAAGAGCCCGCCCGCGTCAGAGCTGCTTCGCAAGGCCGCGGGCGTCGAGAAGGGCAGCGGCAATCCCAAGGCCGAGCCTTTGACCGTTACGGTCTCACGCGATCAGATCAGGGAGATAGCGGAGGTCAAAATCAGCGACCTCAATGCCGCTGACATCGAAGGGGCGATGCGGATCATCGAGGGCACCGCCCGCAGCATGGGACTCAGGGTTGGCTGACTCTCGTCTCTCTCGATCATGAACATATTGAACAGCTAACAAGGACTCACCGCACATGGCCACCAGAGGAAAGCGATACAACGAGGCTGTCGGACTGTTGGACCGCGACGCGAGATACGCTCCGCAGGAAGCCATCGATCTGACCAAACGAACGGCCAACGCCAGGTTCGATGAGACCATAGAATTGCATCTCCGCACCGGGGCCGATCCTCGGTATGCCGACCAGATGGTGCGCGGCGTCGCCGTGCTGCCCCACGGGGTCGGCAAGCCTGTGCGGGTGCTGGTGTTCTGCCAGGGAGAGGCTGAGACCATCGCTCGAGAAGCGGGCGCGGACCACGTTGGCAGCGACGAGCTGATCAGGGAGATCGAAAACGGCTTCTTGGATTTTGACGTTTCCATCGCGACGCCCGACATGATGGGCCGTGTAGGGCGACTTGGTCGAATCCTCGGACGGCGGGGTCTCATGCCCAATCCCAGGACCGGAACGGTCGTGCAGCAGGATGGCATACCGCAAGCTATCTCCGACGCGAAGAAGGGCAGGGTGGAGTTCCGGCTAGACAGGACCGGCCTGATACACGTGCCAATCGGCAAGGCCAGCTTCGATGACGACAGGTTGATGGACAACCTCACGACCCTGGTCGATAACGTCATTCGCGCAAGGCCTAGTGGCGTCAAAGGACAGTACATCCGCGCGGCGTACCTCACCGCGACGATGGGGCCGAGTGTACCTGTGGACGTTGATAGACTGTCCGACCTTCGTTTAGAATAGACAGAGATCGCCAGAGACAGCGGGTTCCCCACGGGGACGAAGACTCCAGCCCGTCGAGGCCGCATAATAGAGCAGTCGAACGAGTTCGATTGAAGAAAACGTGCCCTGTGCCTCTGGCTCGGGGCCTTTGTATTTAGGATTATGGAGCAGGAGTCGAATTGCCAACGCAAGCCAAAGTCGATGCCGTAAACAACCTCGCCGAGAAGTTCGAAAAGAGCGTGATCCTCATCACGACCAACTATTCCGGTCTCCCGGTGGGGGAAATGACTGAGCTGAGGCGCGCGCTCCGCGACGCCGGCGTCGAGTATCGCGTCATCAAGAATACTCTCGCATTTCTGGCCGCTGACAAGGCGGGCAAACCTGCGGTCAAGGATGTCATTGACGGGCCTACCGGCATCGCGTTCGGCTATGGAGAGCCGACTGAGCCTGCGAAGGCCCTGAGCGTGTTCATCCGATCGACTCGGTCTGCTCTGACGATTCAGGGTGGCGAGCTGGATGGTCGCTCTCTCTCCGGTGAAGACGTCGAGCGGCTTGCCGCAATGCCCACACGGGATGAGCTGGTCGCGACGCTGCTGATGAGAATGAACGGCCCCATTAGTGGTTTGGTGAACGTACTCAACGGTCCAATTGCCGGACTTGCCAGGGTTCTACAAGGCCGCATCGACAATCTGCAAGAGCAAGAGGCATGAATTCGAAGACGTCCACATACGAAGAATGGCAGCTCACATGGAGGTGAATGACAATGGCTCTAACGAAGGATGAACTGATAGACGAGATCAAGGGACTGTCTGTACTGGAGCTCGCGGACCTGGTCAAGGCTCTCGAAGACGAGTTCGGTGTCAGCGCCGCGGCCCCGGTCCAGATGGCTACCGTTCAGGGCGT
>JAAXHZ010000041.1 GCA_012270625.1 Dehalococcoidia bacterium
AAGTTTACATGATGTCGCGGATCAGCTCTTCGAGTTTTTCCAAGTCGAGCGCTCCGGACCACCGGCGCCGGATGTTTCCGTCTTTGTCGATGAGGACGGTCGTGGGGAATCCAGAGATCTTGTAGTCCATGACGATGCCACCCATCTTGTCGCCGAGCTTGTCCGGTCCGAGGCTGTAATTTACGCCCAGCTTGTTGACAAACTTCTGACCATCTTCGACTGAGTCGAGACCCACGAGCTGGACACCGATGAACTCGACTCCGTCTTCCTTGAACTTCTGGTACGCGGTCTCGAAGTCAGGCATCTCGGCGACGCAAGGGGGACAGGATGGGAACCAGAAGTTCAGCACTACGGGACTGCCCTGGAACTGTGAGAGCCTGATTGTCTCGCCGGCTTCGTGGTCGTCGTTCCCGAACAGCACCAGCTCAAAGTCGGTGGCCCTTTCAGGAGTCTCAGCGCCGTCTGTTTCGGAGTCGGATTTGGAAGCTGGGGACTCATCTGATGAGCAGGCGGCGATCGACAGGAGCAGGGTCGTCACGACTATGGCTGTGAGGCATGTCTTTAACTTCAATGTGTGTGGTCTGGGTGAAACTATCTTTGGACGTGATTTGGACGGCTGAAGGGCGTGTGCCATGTGTTACGCGAGTGGGTTGTCCCTCGGTTTTGGGTCGAGTGGTGTTTTAGCTTCCGCCTAAGGTACGGGCAAGCTCGTCCGGCAGCGTTTCGATCGCGACGCGAACCTGGTTCATAGTGTCACGGTCCCGTATGGTGACCGCTCGGTCGTCGAGGGTGTCGAAGTCCACGGTCACGCAAAGTGGAGTGCCGATCTCGTCCTGGCGACGATACCGTCGGCCGATACTCTGTGTATCGTCGTACTGGACGAAACCGGGAATGCGGCCTGAACGCCGCACAGTCTCGAAGACCTCGCGAGCTGTGGGCGTGAGGCGCTCGTTTCTAGACAAGGGAAGAATGGCGACCTTTACCGGGGCGATCTCCGGATGCAGCTTCAGCAACGTGCGGGTCTCTGTCTTGCCCGAAGCGGAGGTCACCTGCTCTTCGGTGTAGGCGTCCACTAGAAAGGTCATCACCGATCTGTCCACGCCGGCGGCCGGTTCGATCACGTATGGGACGATGTGCTGTCCGCTGGCCTGGTCGAAGTATGTGAGGCTCTGTCCGCTGGCCTCCGTGTGCGCCCTGAGGTCGTAGTCAGTCCGGTTGGCGACGCCCTGTATCTCCCCCCAGCCCCAGGGGTAGAGGTACTCGATGTCATATGTTGCCTTCGAATAGTGGGAAAGCTCGTCGGCGTCATGTTCCCGTATCCTGAGATGGTCTGGGTTGACTCCGAGGCCGGTGTACCAGTCCAGACAGTAGCTGAGCCACTGGTCGTGACACTCTTCGTCCTCTCCGGGCATCACGAAGTACTCTATCTCCATCGCCTCGAATTCGCGTGTTCTGAATATGAAACCGCCGGTGGTTATCTCGTTTCTGAACGCCTTGCCGATCTGGGCTATTCCGAAGGGCAGCCTCTTGCGCGTGGCGGTGAGCACGTTGTCAAAGTTGACGAAGATTCCCTGAGCGGTCTCGGGTCGCAGATATGCCTCGGAAGCCTGGTCTTCTACCGGGCCGACGAAGGTCTTGAACATGAGGTTGAAGTGACGCGCTTCGGTTAACTCGCCGCCGCAATCCGGGCACTCCGCGCCGTCGAGGTGATCCTCACGGAACCTGAGGTGACAGGCTTTGCACTCGACTAGCGGGTCTGTGAAGCTGGAGACGTGGCCGCTGGCACGCCACACGTCGGGGTGCATCAGGATAGAGGCGTCCAGTCCGACAACGTCGTCCCGGCCCCATACAAAGGCGCGCCACCATGAGTCCTTGACGTTCTTCTTCAGCTCGACGCCCAGCGGACCATAGTCCCAGGTGCTTGCCATGCCTCCGTATATCTCGCTGCTCTGAAAGATGAAGCCGCGCCTCTTGCAGAGCGAGACCAGCTTGTCCAAGTCGACTTGCGTTGGCGTCTGTACCACGATCACCCCTCGTATATCTCAGGTATGTCAGTTGAGAATAGTGAATCGTGGGGGCTGAAACAAGTGCGATTTTCGAGGAGTGAGTGGAGAGGAGTGAGGAGTGAGGGCCTCTCTGGATCATCCCAGTAATGACGCATCTGGGACTTATGAAATTCTCTCTCTAGGCAGAGCGTATCTGTGCCGCGATCTTTTCGGCGATCATGATGGTGGTCGCGTTTGTGTTTGCGCGGACGACGTCGGGCATGATCGAGGCATCGACGACCATGAGGTTGTGTACTCCGCGCACTCGGCAGCTTGGGTCCACCACAGACATGGGGTCGGTGGCCGGTCCCATTTTGCAGGTGCCGGACGAGTGATGTTGAGTAACTACGTTTTCGAGCAGCCAGGCGTCGAGGGCCTCGTCGGACGCTAGGACGTCGTCAGTTGGAGAGAGGCGCGACATGAGCGCAGGGGCGTACTCTGGCATCGCGGAGATTTCGGCGCACAGCCTGACCGCGCCGCGCATCCTCTCTCGGTCAAACGGGTCAGCGAGGTAGCGATAGTCCAGGACCGGTTGATCGTTAGGACTCGCGCTGGCCAATCGAAGCTCACCGACAGACAGGGCCTTCTGCATTGCGATGCTGAAGCCGGTAGGAGTGTGGCCAGGAGATAGGTCGAAATCAGGTGGCACGTGCTCTGTTCGGATTTGCAGGGGGCGCATCTGCATGTCGTTGCGATATGGTGACCCAGGCGTGGTGTACCTCATCCCGATCTGGAGTCCCGGCGTATGGGAAGGCAGTTGAACGCGACTCTGGTAGTGCATAAAGACGGCGGGATGGTCGCGAAGATTTTGTCCCACACCGGGAACTTCGGCGACCACTTGTATTCCATGCTCGGCCAGGTGATCGCCAGGACCGATGCCGGAGAGCATCAGAAGCTGTGGCGAGTTGATTGCCCCACCGCTGAGAATGACGTTGTTGGCAGTGACCTTGAAAACCTCCCCGCCCGACTCGGCTTCTACGCCGATGGCGCGTTGGCCGTCGAACATCACGCGGTGGACGAGGACGTCGGACCGGACTGTAAGGTTGAGCCTGCTGCGAGCCATCTCAAGGTAGGTCAGAGCGGCGCTCATTCGGATGCCGTCTATCCGGTTGAACGGGTAGTAGCCAACACCGGTGGACTCCGGGTGGTTCAAATCATGGGTTTGCGGGAATCCAGCCGTCGCACATGCCTCCAGGAATGCTCTAGGACTAGGGAGCAACTCGTCTTCCTGGTATCGGCGGACAGGGATCGGGCCGTCGGAACCGTGAAAGTCGTCTCCTGTGAAGTCGAGATCGGTCTCGGACTTGCGGAAGTAGGGCAGGACATCGATGTAACCCCAGCCATCGCTGCCCGCGTCGGCCCACTCATCGAAGTCCTCCGGGATTCCGCGGAACCACACCTGGCCGTTGATCGCGCTGGAGCC
>JAAXHZ010000042.1 GCA_012270625.1 Dehalococcoidia bacterium
ATCTGACCGTCGCTCACCAGGAAGAGGTTCTCGCCAGACCCCTCGGACACGTCACCTCCGGGCGTCAGCATGATCGCCTCGTCGAATCCGGCAAGTGTGGCCTCGGTCTTGGCCAGTATCGAGTTGACGTAGTGGCCGCTGATCTTGACCCTGGGAGGAATGATAGTGTCGTCTATGCGCCTCCATGAAGAGGTCGTGCAGTGGATGGCGCCCTCGACGTCGATGTAGCTGCCAAATGGAACGGCCATCAGGGTGAAGTCGCTCGCAAGCTCTTGGAGCTTGAGGTTGGCGACCAGCTCCTGGCTCTTGTACGCGAGCGGCCTGATGTAGAGGTCTTCCTTGTATCCACAGCTCTGGAGCAGCTCGACGGTGATGTTGCACAGATCCTCAGCGCTGTACGGGATGTCCATCAGCATCATGCGGCATCCCTGTAGCAGCCGGTCATAGTGCTCGCGCATACGGAAGACGTAGAGCTTGCCCTGCTCCTCGTTCCAGTTGCCACGTATGCCCTCGAAAACGGCGGTGCCGTAGTGCAGGGCATGAGTCATAACGCTTACCTGAGCGTCTTCGATTGGGACTATCTGTCCACGGAAGAAGGCAAGCGACTGAGACATCTGGCAACACTCCCTAGCTGAGATTGGGTCGCGGCACATTATAGCCAATGGCTATCGCTTGGACAATGAATAGCGGGGCTGCCCATCAGTACCTTAGGCGTCTTCGTCGGGGTCTGGGATGGGCGTGGGGCCGATGCAGTAGTAGTCGCTGTTGTCGAGCAGACGCTGGATGACCTCTGGGGACGTGACTCTCTTGACCGTCGTCGGCCACCTGCCTGTGAGCTCGGCGCTGATCTGCTCGGCGGTCATGGGGTCGTTGGCGTTTCCCAGCAGAACGCGGAAGACGGCCTCCTTCATGGGTGTGTCGGGCAGGAGGAAGTCCTGCTCATTGGAGCAATGCCCGACGATGAGGTCTATGAAGTCCTGCGGGTCCGACCCGACGATCTGGTCGTCCTCGTAGCCCTGCCTGCACATGTAGCACAGGCGGTTTGCTATCAGAACGGGGAGAGAACGTCGCGCCGCTTCGGCCGAGTCCGGATCAATAAAGTAAGGGCCAAACTGAGGGCCTTCGCTCTCGGTCCCGGAGTTCGCGGTCCGCATAGTGTCAATCATCAAAAAACATCCTCGGGCCAGTCTAGCATCTGCACTTCAACGGTCTCCCCAGTCTGCTTGACGGGGAGGTCCTCCGGGCATACGGCGAGTCCGTTGGCGCCCGCCATCGAGGTGAGCAGATTGGAGCTCTGATTGCCTGTCAACCGGGCGCGGTACGCGCCATTTTCCTTGGTAATCATGGCGCGGGCATACACGCGGCGACCGTCGGTATTGTATATCGGCTCGTCAAGCACCGCCTCGATTCTGGGCTTTTGGAAACCGCTCTTGCCCATCATCTTGTGTATGGCCGCGCGACCGAACTGCTCGAACGTGACCATCGCGCTGACCGGATTGCCTGGCAGTC
Source organism: Dehalococcoidia bacterium (assembly GCA_012270625.1). The sequence continues at coordinate 1,510 of JAAXHZ010000042.1, forward strand.
CCAAATGGGGAACGGCTCTGCCATCCTCCGTGTGCAGCAGTCCGAACGCCAGGGGCTTGCCGGGACGCATTCTCACCGACCAGAAGTCGATCTGACCGTGTTGGGCAAGAACGTCCTTCACCATGTCGTAGTCCCCTTTGGAGACTCCGGCGGAGGTTATGAGGAGGTCTGACTTTAGCCCTTCGGCGAGCTTGGAGTTCATGGAGTCGAGATTATCGCGGGCGATTCCGAGCTGCATGGGAACGCCACCGTATCGCCGAACGCTGGCGGCCACAGAGTAGCTGTTCGCGTCGTAGATCTTTCCTGGAGCGTACTCGTCACCCGGGTACAGCAGCTCGTTGCCGGTGGACAGTATAGCGACCACCGGACGACGCACCACGCTGACAGTATCGAATCCGAGCGATGCCAGCACGCCTATCTCCGCCGGCCTCAGTGTGGCGCCTTTGGAAAGCACACGCGTACCGCTGCGAACGTCCTGCCCCGCTGGCCGTATATCGGCGCCTACGCCGACGGGGAACCGTATGCCGATCTCATCCAGGGTGTCGCCCGAGTTACGCCGGTCGATCTCGTCTGTATCTTCGAACGGGACGACGGAGTCTGCGCCCTGAGGAATGGGAGCGCCGGTCATGATGCGTACCGCAGTACCGGGCACGACGTCGTCGCTTGGAAGGTCTCCGGCGGTGACCAGCCCGATTACCTTGAGGGCGACTGGAGACGACTCAGAAGCGTCGGTCACGTTCGCGGCCTGTATCGCGTAGCCGTCCATCGCCGAGTTGTCCAGGGGCGGGATGTCGTGGGTTGCGGTGGCATCCTCGGCGAGCACCTGTCCGAGCGCGTCGAGCAGCGGCACTCGCTCTGTCTCAAGAACGTCGAAGCAGCCAAGAATCCGCTCGAGCGCGTCTTCCACGCTGAGCATCGACTCGTGGTGGTGCCTGTGTCCGTGTTCGTGGGGGTGCATTGTTTTTCTCTTACGCCGGCTCGGCTATTGGTGTGAAAACAACCTTATCTGATCTGGATCTGGGCATCTGTCAATCACCCTCACCCCAGCCCTCTCCCTAAGGGAGAGGGGGTATGCTGAGTGGGGTTCGAGCCTGTTTGTGCATGTTTACCTACACCTGTAATTTCTGAGGGAGGGGGTATGTTGAGTGGGGTTCATCGCTGTTCGTTTCGCTGGTCTCGAAGGTACTGGTAGATACTCTCGATCGTGCCATCCTCGCTAACTCTGAAGGCGACGCCTCCGCGCTCGGCCTCGATGACAGACATGGCTATCTCCCAGCCCTGGTAAGGAGGCCCGATGCGGCAGTCGTCCGGGACGAATACGTTGTCGAACGTCACCCTGCGCTCGCTGCCCATCAGGAGTCGCATGGTACGAATCTCCAGGCCGGGGCTATTGGCGTCAACCATGAAGACGCCCAGGTTGGAGCGCCGAGGGCGCTCAGGATCGGTGTTGGCGAGGGTAATCAGGTAGTCGGGATCGAACCGCCCGGTGATGAAAGCTTTCTCCCCGGTGATTCGCCACCCCCCATCTTCGGGAGCGGCGCGGGTGTTGACAGCGGCGAAGTCGGAGCCGGACTCGGGTTCGTTGAAGCACTGCCATGTAATGGTATCGCCCCTGAGACATGGAGGGATGAACCGCGCCTGCTGATCCTGGGTGCCCCACACCATCATGGCGGGTACCCAGCGATTGTTGTCGCCCATACTCGGCAGGGGCAGGTTGCGCATCTCCTCCATGAGGACGATGTCGAAGCCCGCGGTCAGGCCGCCACCGCCCAGGCGCCTGGGCCACGAGGGAGCAAGCCATCCCTTCTCACCCAGCTTGCGCCTGAAGGTCTTGACTCGGGCCTGGTTCTCGGCGTCGAGCGGACTGCCGTCGGGGGGAATCTTGAGGTCGCGTGGGAAGTGCTCTACAAGCCAGGCTCGCGCAGCGGCGCGAAAAGCCTGCTGCTCCTCTGTGTATGGAGATCGGAAGTCCACGAAGTCCCCCTGCTATGACGCTCGGCTTGCCGAGGGGCCGTACTATCGACACTCTATTCTAAAGGCGCAGGGTGGGGTTGTCGAATTGAAGAACTGGGCCATACGTTAAGGGGCGCCAAGCTAAGTGTTGGGATGTTCGGTTAGAACCTGCCTCGGAGTCTAGGATCGAGGACGTCTCTCAGACCGTCTCCAACGAAGTTGAATGAGAGCACTAGCAGAAAGATGGCGATTCCGGGCGCGAACGACAGCCAGGGGGCGCTCCTCAGATTCACGAACGCCAGGTTGAGCATACTCCCCCACGTGGCTATCGGCGGCTCCACGCCGACGCCGATGAAGCTCAGGCCGGCCTCTCCGAGTATGGCGAAGCCCATGCCGAGCGTAGCCTGAACTATGACGGGCTGTATGGAGTTCGGCACCATGTGGAACAGCAGCATCCGCCATGGCGGTGTGCCGATCATACGGGCCGCCATGAAGTACTCACGCTCTTTCACGGACAGCGCCTGACTGCGCACCAGCCGCGCCTGGGTGGTAAACAGATTGACGCCGAGCGCAATGCTCACGGTCAGCACGCTGCCGCCCATGACAAGCAGCAGCAGCATGGCGAACAGAAGGCCGGGCACGGCTATCATGGCGTCGATCATCCGCATGATGGCGTGGTCCACCCATCCGCCCGCATATGCCGCGACTATGCCCAGCGGCACCCCTATCACGATCGCCACTCCCACGGACAGCAGGCCAACGACAAGCGATACCCTCGCGCCGTATATCAGGCGCGACAACTGGTCACGTCCTACATGGTCAAGACCGAGCGGATGGTCCAGGGACGGCGACGCTAGCGAGTTGATCGGGTCTATGGCTAACGGATCGGCAGGTGCGATCCAGGGCGCGAACACTCCGACGAACAGGATGAGAGCGATGTAGGTCAGCCCTATAACGGACAGCCTGTGCTGGACGAGCTGCCTGATGGTATCTACGGGCAACGCATCCAACGCGCGTCCGACAGGGCCAGCGCGGGCCGTGGTGGACTCGCTTTCCCTCATTGCTCGTACCTGATTCTGGGATCGAGGTAGGCGTACATGATATCGGTCAAAAGGTTGGCGACGAGAATAGCGACAGCGGACATCATGACGATGGCCTGTATCACCGGGAAGTCGGAGCGCTGAAGCGCGAACACCGCAAGACGTCCGACTCCGGGCCAGCTGAACATCGTCTCGATGATTACCGAGCCGCCCAGAATGTTGCCGAGCCTGAGACCCAGGATGGTGACCACCGGAAGCATGGAGTTTCTGAGCGCGTGCATCCAAATCACCCTGCGCTCGAACAGCCCCTTGGCCCTGGCGGTGCGGATGTAGTCTTCGCCCATTACCTCCAGCAGGGACGAGCGCGTCTGTCGCATGATCGTCGCCGCGCCATTGAGACCGAGCGCGAGCGCGGGCAGGGCCATGTGCCTCAGCCCATCGATGGGGCTCTGCCAGACCAGCTCCGAGCCGAACACAGGTAAGATGCCGAGGGTTACGCCGAACAGAAGGATCAGCATCAGCGCGAACCAGAAGTCCGGCATCGCTATGCCGAACATCGCGCCACTCGTGGCGACCATATCGGTTATCGAGTTGCGTTTGAGCGCTGCGATGACCCCCGTAACGACGCCCAACACGAGCGATACTATAAATGAGGCGGCCGCAAGTTGGATCGTGTGGGGAAGTCGCGACGCCAGCTCCGTCGTCACGGGGCGCTTGTTCTGAAAGGACCTGCCCCAGTCGCCGGTGACCATGCCTCCGAGCCAGCTCAGATACTGGATGGGCAGCGGACGGTCGAGTCCCAGCTGTCGCATCATGGCAGCGCGAATCTCCGGCGTCAGCGCCTCGCTGTCCTCACCTGCCATAGAGTAGATGGGGTCATTGGGCAGCACTCTCATCAGCAAGAAGATCATCACGCTGATGATGAACAGCACCGGGATCATGTGTATTAGCCGGTTGGCTATGTACCTGCGCATGTTTCGCTCGTGGAGCTTAGGTGAGGGTTCAGGTCACCCTGTTCACCCTAACCCTCTCCCTGAGGGAGAGGGGACTTTGGAAAGGCCCCAATCCCTCTGACCAGAAGGAAAGAGACTCTTTGGAAAGGCCCCAATCCCTCCTAATCATCATGGGAGAGGATACATCACTACTGCTCCAGCCACACGTCGTGGACCTTCAGGGAAGCGTCGGACGGATACTTGACCCATTTCGGGTCCGGGTACTCGGCCCACATCACGTTCGACTGCATGAAGTGGTAAGACGGGTTGGCAGCGGTGCGGACTCCGCCGAGGGCGTTCTCCATGTAGAGCCGCTGCGCCTGCTGGTACAGGTAGTTCTGGTCTGCTGGATCAAATGTCTGAGCGGCTTTTTTGACCAGTCGGTCGATCTCTATCTGCGCCTCACTAGTGCCGTAGCCGCCGTTGTTCCAGTATCCGCCGTATCCAAGATAGGAGTTGAATGTTCCAGACGGATGCGGTCGGAGTCCGAATCCTCTCAGCGAGAAGCTGGCCTCCTTGGTGACGAAGGTGCGCTTGGCCTCGTCGCCTCCACCAATGTCCATCTCCACCTTGAACCCGACTGCCTCGTAGTACGCCTTCGAAATCTCAGCGCGTCGAATGTTGTTCGCGCTAGAGGTCGTGGTTATGGTGATCGGTCGCTCAGGCAGGTCGTGGCAGCCGAGCGCCTTCTGCTCTTCGGTGCACGTGAAAGCGGACATCGTGCTGATCGGCAGGGAGATGCCCTTTTCGGCGGCGTACTCTTCGAGCAGAGCGCGCGCCCCTTCAGGATCGTAAGGATACGGGAACTCGTCCTCGGGCACCTGGAAGCTGGCGGCGTGGTTGGGCGGGACCAGGGAGCCGCGATAGGCGAAGCCTTCCCCGCCAGTCATTGCCTGGTTCCAAGCGTGACGGTCCATCGCCATCTGCGCGGCCTGTCGCACCCTGATGTCGTCGAAGGGCGCCCTGGCGGCGTTGAAGTGGTCCATCCTGGGGCCGGCGAACCCCTTGAACTCCTGAATTCCGGGAACGGAGCGGGACGCCTCAATTGCGTCCAGCGCCGAGTGAGCTATGCCTGCGACGTGTATGTTGTCTGACTGAAGGGCCGCGGCTCGTACCTGGTCGTCAGGGATCACCACCCATCGCCAGCCGTCCAGGTATGGCAGGCCCTCGCGGTGGTAGTTCTCGAACTTCACATAGTCTATGTGACTGCCGGACACCCATTCCTCGATCATGAACGGGCCGGTGGACACGGTGCCGTTGGCCTCCAGATCGTCCTTGCCACGTTCATTGAACGCCGTCGGCGATACGGGCATTCCAGCGGTCATGCCGAGGTTGGTGATAATAGGCGCGAACACATCGCTGGTGGTTATGGCAACCGTCAGGTTGTCGATGACTTCAACATTCTCAATAGCCTGAATCGCGGGACGGGTAACCGCGCCGTTATTCTCGTCGAGCACGAATTCGAGGCTGAACTTCACGGAATCGGCGTTAACCTCAGTACCATCGTGGAACAGGAGCCCCGGCCTGAGATTGAACGTGATGGTCTTCTTGTCCTCGCTCATCGCGAAGGATTCCGCTATAGACTTTTCAGGCCTCCACTCGGAGTCCGGGCCATATGCGGTGAGCGGATCGCCGATCGTCATGCACCACGCTGCGCACGCACCGCCGCTGTACGTGAGGTGGAACAGATGCTCTACGTTCGGGCCGGAGCCGTACATAAGTATGCCGCCGTAGCGGTCCATGTCCATACCAGACTCGTCCATGGCTGGCATTGCCATAGCCACAGCGGACTGAACCGCCGCCTCGATGTCGGCCTGTGTAACGCCGGGCCTGTCGGCGAGCGCCTTGGCGATCGCTTCTGACACCTCAGCTTCTGTCAGTCCGGGAGTCTGCCGTGTCAGAGCCTCGGCGATCGCGGTGGCCATCTGAGCCTCGGTGACTCCCGGCCTCTCGGCCAGAGCCTTGGCGATCGCGTCGCCAACCTGAGCCTCGGTCAGACCTGGCGTCTGCCTGGCCAGAGCGTCGGCAATTGCGCTCGCGACCTGCCCCTCGGTAACTCCCGGCCTCTCAGCCAGAGCCCTGGCGATCGCGTCGCCAACCTGTGTCTCGGTAACTCCCGGCTGGGCGGCCAGCGCCTTGGCGATTGTGTCCGCGACCTGGGCCTCGGTGACTCCCGGCTGGGCGGCCAGCGCAGCCTGCACCGCGGAAGCGACCTCGTCTGGGGTCGCCCCAGTCGGCTGCGACTGCATCGCGTCCTGAATCAGGGCGGCGAAGTCCGGCGTAGGCTGCGGCGCAACCGTCTCTCCACTCGAACAGGCTGCCGCCAATACCGACAGGATCAGCGCCGGTATCAACAGCGCCAGCTTAAAGCTGGACATGCAAAATCGTGATCTTCTCATTCTGGTCTCCTAGCTACTCTCTGAACCGAAAGTCCGTTACTTTCACTATTCTACGTCCATCTCATTGCTTGGCGGCCATTATACGGGAAAACGAAGTTAGTGCAATTTTCGAGTTGATATGAGAACCGTGTAAGCTACTGACGCAATCCTATCGACCCCGTATCGGAGTACGGGGCAGGTGTTGGGAGAGTCGAGCATGAACAGGTACTTGATATTCAGAAACATGGACGTGCAGGCGCGGGAGGCGATGCTGCTGCGCATCGAGCGACTGACGGAGCTGCCGCTGCTGCTGCTGTCTTTCGCCATGATTCCGCTACTGCTGGGCCCCGTGATGTGGGAGCTTTCGGACTACGATGAGAAGCTGTTCTTCACGCTGGACGTGTTTATATGGGCGCTGTTCGCGGCAGACATGCTGGTCAGGCTGGCGATCGCGCCGAACAGGCTCGCCTACGCCAGGCGGCACTGGCTGGAGGTGCTGATCGTCCTGATACCGTTCATAAGGCCGCTGCGCCTGGTGCGTCTGCTCGTGTTCGGCGCGCGGGCGTTCGGCGGCGCGAGGCGGCTGGTGAACGTGGACTTCCTGCTGGTGTACGCGATAGGCATGGTGATAGTCGCGGCGACGGTTGTGACGTCGGTGGAGCGTGGACACGACTCGATCACATCGTTCCCGGACGCGATGTGGTGGGCATTCGTGACTGTAACGACCGTTGGGTACGGCGACCTGTCGCCGGTCACGCCGACAGGTCGCGCGATCGCCGTCGTGCTGATGCTGGTCGGGATCGGGCTGTTCGGAGGCCTTACAGCGAATCTGGCGTCGGCGATCATGAGGTCTGAGGAGAACGTCGAGGCAAACGTCGAGACGCTGCTGGAGGAGGTGCGGGCGCTTCGGGCGCAGGTCGGTGGGCTGGAGACGACAACCGAGGTGGCCATCCAGCGCTCCGAGTCACAGAAGGTCTCCGCCGTTCAGGGGTTTTCATTGCCCGGAACCGCTAATATAATCCGAGAGCGTCTGATCAGGGCGTTCAGCAGACTGAGAGGCGGCGTCCCGCAGACCGACGAAGAAGTTGAGCCAAGAGGTGAAGACATGCCCGATGCACAGACCTTCCGACAGGCGTGGGGGAAGTTCGCCACGGGCGTCTCCATAGTCACCACGGTACGTTCGGACGGCGATGTGCATGGCATGACCGCCAACGGGATCAACTCGGTGTCGCTCGACCCGCTGCTGGTGCTCGTGTGCGCGGGGCATAACACCACTTCATATCCGCTCATCAGGGATACACGGCGCTTCGCAATCAACATACTCAGCGAAGACCAGCAGGCGATCGCGGAGTACTACGCGCGGCCCACAGACCAGAAGACCGGCGATCTGGATATCCAGATCAGCATGACCGAGCGCGGGTCGGCCATTGTGGATGGCAGCCTGGCGCAGATGGACTGCAAAGTCGTCAACGAGCATGTGGCCGGAGACCACACGATATTCATCGGCGAGGTCGAAGAGATCAACGTCGGCGACGGCAGACCTCTGCTGTTCTACGAGGGTCGATTCGGGCAGATAGCCGGAGGCTGATCCGCCGCCGGGGTCTATTAGCCTCCCGGATTGCGCCAGTTCAGCGCCTGGTCCACGATGTCCAGACCTGCCATCTCGCTCCATGCCGCGAGCATCTGCCTGCTGATCGGTCCTGGGACCTCATCGCCTACCCTGCGCTTGTCCACGGTGCTCACCGGAAGCAGCTGGTAGCTGGAGCTCGTCATGAACGCCTCGTCTGCCGTGTAGGCGTCGTATGGCTGCAGCTCCTCTTCGACAACCTCAATCTCCAGCTGCTCCGCCAGCTCTAGCGCGACCTTCCGCGAAATCCCCTGGAGGATGCTGTTGTCCCTGGACGTCCTGATGACGTTGTCTGTGACGATGAAGAAGTTGGACGCAACGCTCTCCGTAATGTTGCCCCGCTGGTCGAGCATGATCGGATATGCGTGTGGGTCTATGTCCGCCACTTGCAGCTGCGCCTGGACGAAGTTCCCTCTGCTGTAGTGCTTGGCTTTCGGGTCCATCGAGTCGCTGCTGTAGCTGCGCGCGCTGGGGATGACCGTCGCAGCACCCTCCTCGTAGTAGTGCGCGTATGAAGCGAAGTCGACGAGGGTGACTATGTTGACGACTGTGGGGCTCAAGTCATCGGTGACGTTTCCCTGCGAGCCGGTGATCGTCGGCCCCCTTGTCACCACCTGTCTCACCATGAAGTCACCGCCGGGTGGACGCGCCGCCTCGTTGCGACGCACAAGCTCCTCGGTCAGCTCCGTCATCTCGTCCTGGGTCATACCGGCGTCCATGCGAGCGTATTGCAACGAGCGGTAGAGCCTGTCCATGTGGTCTTCGAGCCGGAAGACCTTGCCGTCGAAGGTGCGCTCGACGTCGAACACAGCGTCGCCCATGGTAAAGCCGCGATCGAACAGGTTGATTACCACTTCGTCGTTGGGTACCCACTTGCCGTTGAAGTAAGCTATGAATTCGGACATCGTTGACCTCCGGTTCCTGTGTGAGTCGTTCTCGATTCCTGCCTACGGGGATTGTATCAGCCCTGGCGTGATTTCGGGGCAACAGGACAACGCTAACGAAGGGCGGGACACGAAGCGCTGTTCAGGACACCGTTTCCACATGCGGATAAGCACGTATCTGCCTGTCCGCGCTGACTAGCGGGCAATCATTGAGCCGAGCAGTAGCGACGATGATCTGATCCGCCGGGTCTCAGTGAAATCTGTCAGGCAGAGAGGTCGCCTCAATCGCCACCTCTGTGTCAGTGGCAGAAGGGTGACGCACGGAAAGCCGAGCGCAACCTCGAACCATTCACGTAGGCCAGCGGTAATTGGCCGGCGTCCGATCTCGACCAACTTGGCAATCTCCCAGCATGAGATTGCACTGACACCGATTACGTCATGTTCGTGGCTGATTATAGCCGCCAGTTGTGGGCGGCTCAGCTTCTGTGGCTCCTGTACCCACCAGACCCATGTCTGCGTGTCAAGGACGATCATTCAGTCGCGCATCCCACTTTTCAAGAAACATCGCTTCCCACTCATCAGCCGGGATGGGCGGGTCGCATGGACGGATGTACTTAACGGGTTTACTCCTAAGCGGGTTGGACCATCCTGCTCTCAGCTCCATTGCTCTGAGCATCGCTAACAAGTGCTCTTTCTCCTGAGTATCCAAGTCATCTTCTGGGTCCACGACCAGCTTGTACTCACCAGACTGAGGAGATCCTATGCGCCATGCTTTGGGATCGCTCTTCCTATTCCTGACATAGTTGCCCATTTCGTCACGACGCAGCGATATGCTAGCGTTTGCAGGTATCGTGTCGACTGCGCTCTTAGCGTATTGTCCGTTAGGTTTCTGAAGGTGCGGCCTCAGATCGGCGCGTTTCCAGACGCGCGGAATCAATCTCCTTTTACGAAGCTCGTACACTTCTTCCCAGAACGTCATACCTGCATCACCTCCTCGACAGGATATGGCCATGTGCGATCATTCTAGCGATGGCACCGATTTCTTGACAATGTAAATGGCGCGTTGCTACGATTCCGATGCTCAAATCCCTTCCTGTAATTGAACAGGCTGATGCCGGTTCCCCTTGGATTCTGATTCGTCGCCCCGCTGTGCATTGACAGCGACTTTCCCGGCGTGGAGTGGACACCGGCAGGCGATGGTGGAGGACTGCGGAGTTGTCCCACGTAAAGTGTCTGCGTTGCCGTGGGTGTGACAGGGAGTACCCTGTCGAGGCCCTCAATGCGTGCGACTTCTGCTTTGGCCCGCTGGAAGTAGAGTACGACTACGACAGCATTTCCAAGGTGGTGAGTCGCGACAGCATCTCCGAAGGGCCGCTCACCATGTGGAGATACCACGATTTCCTGCCTGTGGACGCGGACAGGGCGCTTGACATGGGCACTGGGCTTACTCCGCTAATCCATGCGCAGAACCTCGGCCGACGACTCGGACTTGAGAACCTCTACATCAAGAACGACAGCGTCAATCCGACGTTCTCGTTCAAGGACAGGGTGGTCTCGGTAGCCGCGGCCAAGGCGCTGGAGTTCGAGTTCGACACCTTGGCGTGCGCATCGACCGGAAACCTCATGGGATCGGTCGCGGCCCACGGAGCCAAGGCGGGCGTGCCAACGATGGTCTTCTTCCCGGCGAACCTGGAGAAGGGCAAGGTCCTGGGCGCGGGCATCTACGGCGCGACCCTGATTGCCGTGGACGGCACCTACGACCAGGTCAACCGACTGTGCAGCGAGCTGGCGGACAATCACAGGTGGGCGTTCGTCAACGTGAACATGAGGCCGTACTACGCCGAGGGCAGCAAGACGCTCGGCTATGAGGTCGCCGAGCAGCTTGATTGGAAGGCCCCTGACCACTGCATAGTGCCGGGCGCGTCGGGCGAGTTGTTTACCAAGATACACAAGGGCCTGATCGAGATGGCAGACGTGGGACTGATCGACGATGTCGATACACACATGCACATCGCCCAGGCAGAAGGATGCGCGCCCATAGTCCAGGCATACGACAGGGGCGATACCGAGGTGCTGCCCGTCCG
>JAAXHZ010000043.1 GCA_012270625.1 Dehalococcoidia bacterium
TCCAGCCAGAAGATCATCGCCGGGTCGCGTGACAGCTCCATCAGGATCGTCCGCATGTCCGTCAGTCCTACCTGCCTGAACATTTCGATCTCAGAATACAGCGACGGCCCGTGCTCACTCTTCCCCCACGCCACCGGGAAGATGTGGTGCAGGAACAGACTCATCTTCTCCTCGAGCGGCCTCTGCGTGTTGGCCATCCTGTACAGCCACTTGCCAACGTGGACAGCCACCGGCTCACCGCCGTAGTACCTGTCGATGTACGACTGATCCAACTCCTCGAATCGCTCCGGGGTGACCAGGTCGTCAATGATCTCCTCGTACGTCTTCTCAGCCGTCAATCTGTCCAGCTCCGACGGCGTCGCGCCAAATCCGGCACGCCTCATCAGGTGTGCGACAAGCCCCCGATCCGATTTCATCTCGACATCCTCCCGCCTTGAAGTTTCACTACGTCAGCGACACTTTCTCCATCGTATCTGATGGTCTCGTATTATAACCCCAAACCAGCACGGCGTGTGCACTTTTGCACTGCCCACTGCGATGATACGGTGATACAATGCTAGTAATATGATAGCCGTCGGTTTCTAACCTCAACAATGGGACGGTTAGTCAAATGATTGAGATGATTTTCGCGATGCTGGGAGGTGGGTTCCTGGCTGCGCTGGTGGCACTCGTGATAAGAGTCGCAGTCCGATACAGCGGGCGAGGGATGGGGACCGTTAAAGCTGGACGTCGGGTCACTCGGACGGCCTCCGGCGCGTACACGGACGGAGACTATATCGGCGGCGGCGGATACGCGCGGGGGGATTACGTCGGCAGCGGCAGTTTCTGAAGCTGGCGGCGCTCTGAAACTCTTCTATTCGCCCAAGAACCTCAAGCATACCGGCATTGGGATCTCTGTAACGTTCCCTGTTGGCGTCAGCGCTCCCGACTTCCCGTCGATCCTGAACGACACGACAGTATCCGTGTCCTGGTTCGCCGCAAGCAGGAATTCGCCCGAAGGGTCGATTGCGAAGTTGCGGGGCGTCCAGCCCTGTGTTGACTGGTGACCCACCTCGGTCAGTCGTCCAGTCTCCTCGTCCACCGAGAATATCGCAACGCTGTCATGGCCCCGGTTCGACCCGTACACGAACCTGCCCGACGGATGCACATGGATATCAGCCGTCGTGTTCGACCTCCCGAATCCCGGTGGCAGCGTCCCGACGGTCTGGAAAGGGGTCAGCGCGCCGCTGTCGCTATCGTACTCGTAGCCAGTGATCGTGCTTCCCAGCTCGTTGATTACGTAAGCGCGCCGTCCATTGGGATGAAAGTCGAAGTGACGTGGCCCTGCCCCGGGTTCAGTCCCAACGTACGCTGGATCGTTCTCCACTAGATCACCCCGCTCCAGATCCAGCCTGTAGATAACTACCTTGTCCTGTCCCAAGTCCGGCACGTAAGCGAACCGGTTCTGCGCGTCCAGGTTTATCGAGTGAGCGTGCGCCTGCTCCTGCCGGTCCGGGTTGACGCTCGACCCCTCGTGCTGAATGAAGCACGACAGCGCCTCAAGGCTCCCGTCGTCGCTGATCGGAGCGACGCATACGCTCCCGCCGTGGTAGTTGGCCACAAGCAGATAACGCCCTGTAGCATCCACGCTCACGTGACACGGCCCCGCGCCACCCGAACCCCGGACGTTTATCAAGGTCAGCCGACCCGCGTCCGCATCGATGGTGTATGCGTACAGCGCACCCTGCCGCTCGCCTTCGAACTCCTCGATCTCCGAAGTGGCGTAAAGCCACCGTCCGTTCGGATGCACCGCGAGAAAAGAGGGGTTCTCCGCCCCGCTGGCCGACGCCACCGGCTCCAGATCCCCCGTCTCCCAGTCGAAACTGCACACATATATTCCATCCGAAGTCGTCCTCGTGTATGTGCCTACCGCTACCAGGTTCGTTTGCGTCATCGCTCTCTCCTGATGGTCACAATTCATTCGCCCTGAGCTTGCCGAAGGACGGTCCGCAAACTGTCACAACTATATGTACAGTCCACTAGCTGCATGATGCAATTGTATGCCTTGGGATCCAAATTGCCAGGCAGAGCGCAAACAAAGAGAAGACAGGCCGTAGCCTGCCTTCTTATCTTGTGCCGAGGCTTGTTAACGGGTCTCCCCGATCTCCCATCGGTTACAATACCGTTGAATCCCCTTGGCCCCTAAAGAATACCAGCAGTGGAATCGCATGGCAATGTTGGTCCTCCATGACAAATCCTAACTACAGCAAATACCGACTAGGTCTCGATCTCGGCACCAACTCCATCGGCTGGGCTGCCATTAGCCTCGACACTAACGGTAATCCCTGCGGAGTCTTGGACATGGGCGTTCGCATCTTTCCGTATGGCCGCAAACTCACCGACAAGACCTCTAAGGCGGTTGACCGCCGTCTGGCGCGCGGCCAGCGCCGTCGCCGAGACCGCTACCTGAAGCGGCGATCAGAGCTGATGGATACTCTGGTCGAATACGGCCTGATGCCCCCAGATAAAGACGAGCGTAAGGCATTAGAACGGCTTGACCCATACACGCTTAGGGCTCGCGCGCTCGACGAACCTCTCAGTCCATCTGAGCTGGGACGCGCTCTCTTTCATCTCAACCAGAGACGTGGATTCAAGTCGAACCGGAAAGCGGCGGCCGACGACGAAAACGAGGCCAAGAAGACACGCGCCGACATTAGTATGCTGCGCCAGAGCATTGAGGAGAGCGGAGCGAGAACGCTCGGCGAGTTCCTCGCGCGGCGGCATGAGGAGCGTGAGACGGTGCGCGCCCGACCCGATATGGGGCTGTACCCAGACAGAGCAATGTATGAAGCCGAGTTCGACGCCATCAGAGAATCGCAGGAGTCGCATCATAACCTGACCTCGGAACAGTGGGAAAGGCTGCGCGACATCACCTACTTCCAGAGACCGCTGAAACCCGTCGAACCTGGATGGTGTCAGTTCGAGTTCCAAAGCAGAGAAAAACGAGCGTCCCGAGCTCTGCCCGTCTTCCAGGAATTCAGAATGCTCCAGGAGGTCAACAACCTCAGACTCTGGGAAGGTAACGGGCCTGACCGTCCCTTGGACGACGACGAAAGGTCGCGAGTGCTGAAGAGACTCCGCTCCGGCTTGGACTTGAACCTGCAAAAGCCTCCTATGAGAGCGCTCAGACTTCCGTCTGGCGTCACGTTCAACCTGTCTCGCGGCGGTCGTACGAAAATCAATGGCGATCAGACAACCAAGAGGCTCAAGAACAGATCTCTCTTCGGCAATCGCTGGCTGTCCCTCCCTCTCGACCAGCGCAATGAGATAGTGAAGTTTCTTCTGGAAACCGACGACCCTGAGATGGTCCACCAAGAGGCTGTCCAGAAATGGGGACTCGATGCCGAGAATGCCGCCGCCGTCGCCAACGTCTCACTGGTCAGCGGCTACGGCAATCTGAGCGAGAAGGCCATCCGCAAGCTCATTCCACACATGGAAAATCGCCTGGGATACTCGGACGCGGTCGTGGCCGCAGGATACGGCCACCACTCGGACTTCGGTAGCGCCGAAGCTCGCGAGAGGCTGCCCTATTACGGTGAGGTACTCCAACGCGATGTCGTGGGCGCCAATCCCAAGAAAGACCCTGCGGAACACGGTGAAGTGGCCCACTACGGCCGTATCCCCAACCCCACGGTCCACATCAGCCTCAACCAGCTCTGTCGCGTGGTCAATCGCCTTATCGAAGCCTACGGCAAGCCTGAACACATCGTGGTCGAATTGGCTCGCGACCTGAAGATGAACAGGAAGCAAAAGCAGAACTATGAACGTCAGCAGGGGAAGGGAAAACAGCGTAACCAACGCTTTAAGGAGATGCTGGAATCAGCGAAGGTCTCCGAAGTGACCCCAAGCCTACTCTACAAACTCAGACTTTGGGAGGAGCAGGGTCCTCCCCAGGCTCGCGTGTGTCCATACACCGGCGCCATACTCTCGTTTGAAGAAGTAGTATCCGCCAAGACCGAGATCGATCACATCCTCCCATTCTCAAAGACATGGGACGACTCTCCCGCAAACAAGGTGGTCTGCATAGCTGAAGCAAACCGATATAAGGGAGACCGGTCTCCCTATGAGGCATTCGGACACAGTCCGGCCGAATACGACTACCAGGAGATCCTCGACCGCGCCGCCGAGCTGCCGGGCAACAAGCGTTGGCGATTTCAACCCGATGCCATGCAAAAGTTCGAGGACGAGGACCATTTCCTCGACCGACAGCTCAACGAGACCCGCTATCTGTCACGCACCGCCCGCGCCTACCTCGCGCACCTCTACGATGAAAGCGCCGAGGGCAGACAGCGGGTTCGGGTGATACCGGGCCGGATGACCGCCCTGCTCAGATGCGGATGGGGTCTTGAGGGCATACTGCGGGTCACTGAGACCGGCGAGATAGCGCGCAAGCAGCGCGACGACCATCGACACCATGCTATAGACGCCTTCGTCGTCGCCAACACCACCCAAGGCCTGCTCCAGAGATTTGCTCACGCTTCCGGCTCCCATCACGACCCGGAGAGAAAGCTGACCGCCATCGCCGGACAGGTCCGCCCATGGGAGGGGTTCGACCGAAGCCAGCTGCAACCGTTCCTTGACCGCATGGTCGTCTCCTACAAACCCGACCACGGCACACGTGGCAGAGCTGGCAGCGCCACCACCGGACAGCTCCACAACGAGACAGCCTACGGTCTTGTCAAACTGGCTGAGAGCGGCCCATCCCAGGTAGTGGTCCGCAAGAACTTGGACGATCTCAAGAGAAGCGACCTCAAGCCCGCCCAGGATTCCGGGCCTCAAAAAGGGGTGCGTGATGTCGCACTCCGGGCGGCGTTGCTGGAATTATGGGATGAGGTCGGTGGTAAGCCTGCCGAATTCGCACAGCAGGCGGCAGCCAAAGGAATAATGCTGAATGGCCGCAGGCAGATCGTGCGCCGTGTGCGAGTTCTCGACAGACAGACCGTCATACCTATCAAGGACAGGTACGGAAAGCCCTACAAGGGCTACAAACTGGACAGCAACGCATTCGCTGACGTGTGGCGTATGCCTGACGGCAGATGGAAGATAGTCGCAGTACCGACATTCCATGCCAATCAGGGAGAAAAGTTCTATATCAATAGGTTCCGCCCCCATCCTGCCGCCAAGAGGCTTATGCGAATCTATAAGGACGACATGGGTGTATTGGATGAAGGGACAAATCAGCGTTTCGTGCGTGTCCGCAAATTTGGGGACGGCTACGTTGTCTTGGACGATCACAATGAAGCTGACGTCGACGGTAGAGAGAGGCGCAAAGAGATGAAACGCAATAATGGCCATAGCGCCACAAGACTCCGCCAACAGCGTTTCCGAAAAGTCAGCGTGGACGAAATAGGCCGCGTCCGAGACCCAGGGCCTCGAACATAATGATTGGCCGCGTAATAGAAATCGCCAGTGAAGGGCGCCATCTGGCCCGTTACCGAGGTCTCATGACGGTCTCCCACGATGGCGTTGAGTATGGTCGTGTTCCGCTCGATGACATCGGCGTCCTGCTCTGCAACGCGCGTGGCCTCAGCTACTCCAACGACCTTATGACCGAACTAGCCAGCCGCGGTACGGCAGTGGTGCTGTGCGGTCCCAGCTACCTCCCAACGGCGTGGCTCTGGCCTCTTGAAGGCCATCACGTCCAGGCGCTGCGTATGCGACGTCAGCTTGAAGCCAAGCTTCCCCTGCGCAAACGGCTGTGGCAGGCTGTGGTCAGGGCCAAGATTCATCAGCAGGCGAGCGTACTCGAACTGCTCGACATGCCCACCGATGACTTCCGGAGATTGGCGCGGCGTGTGAAGTCCGGCGATCCGCACAACGTGGAGGCGCAGGCTGCGCGACGATACTGGCCCATGCTCTTTGGCAGAGACTTCAGACGAGAACGCTACGGCCCCATGCCCAACCCATTCCTCAACTACGGCTATACGGTGCTGCGAGCCGCCGTAGCGCGCGCCATAGTGGCCGCAGGCATGCATCCCTCTGTCGGAATTCACCACAGCAACCGAGCCAACGTCATGTGCCTCGTGGACGACATGATCGAGCCGTTTCGACCACTAGTGGACTACACCGTGTTCCGTCTCGTATCTGACGGCCACAGTGAGCTAACCACTGAGACCAAGGCTGCGCTCGCGGGAACGCTCACAATGGACATGGCCACAGATCGAGGAACCACGCCGTTCGAGACGTGTCTCGAACGCGCTGCCCAGTCACTCGCTCGATCTTTCGAGACTGGCGAACAGTCGCTGGTTTTCCCAGCCCGACCACTAGTGGCCTGGACCCAAACGGCTTACTGAAGAACGTCCCGCTCAATGCTCTCAGGCTACCGGCTAATGTGGATGATGGTGATGTTCGACCTTCCGGTCCTCACCAAGACCGAACGGCGCGACGCCAACAAGTTCAGAAAGTTCCTGCTCGACCAAGGCTTCGACATGTGCCAACTGTCCGTCTATATGAGATTCTGCGCCGGAAAAGAGCAGGCCCAAGTTTACACACGCCGAGTCCAGCTATCACTGCCGCCATCCGGCAACGTCCAGATCATCTACCTGACCGACAAACAGTACGCTAACATAGTGAGCTTCAATGGCCGCAGTAAGCAGCCGGCCAACAAAAATCCGGCGCAGTACACGCTGTTCTGAGCCCGCCATTGTTGGTTTTCTGCGGTTTCCAGCCTGCCCAACCAGCTTTGGTTTAGCTATGGTCAGGCTGGCGGTCGATTATAGCCGATGGGAGATCGGGGAGGAACCGCAACAGTTGCAGAAGTCGGGGGTGATACTGCCGATTATAGCCGATGGGAGATCGGGGAGGAACCGCAACCGACGCTGAGCGCGTCGAAATCGGAATTGAATTATAGCCGATGGGAGATCGGGGAGGAACCGCAACCAACGCCCCTGAACTTGCCTCCGTCGATGTAATTATAGCCGATGGGAGATCGGGGAGGAACCGCAACGTAGGCGAACGATGGTTCACTTTCGATACTATTATAGCCGATGGGAGATCGGGGAGGAACCGCAACAGCAGATCAATTCGGCCATGGAACGCCTTGAATTATAGCCGATGGGAGATCGGGGAGGAACCGCAACACTATGGCGTGAAATTGGCACGTCCTAGAATTATAGCCGATGGGAGATCGGGGAGGAACCGCAACGGGTGCAGGGTCTGGGGTCGTCGTGCTGGGATTATAGCCGATGGGAGATCGGGGAGGAACCGCAACAATCTGATTCGTTGAATGTTTTCGACTCTGATTATAGCCGATGGGAGATCGGGGAGGAACCGCAAC
>JAAXHZ010000044.1 GCA_012270625.1 Dehalococcoidia bacterium
AACATCCTGTTCCTGCAGCAGACCACCTACCCCATCCTTCCCAAGCACATTCTTGGCGACGTTGCGCCGTCAGAGCTGGCTAACGAAAAATTCTTCTTCGACTCACCGATGGGTTCTGGGCCGTTCAAGTTCGTCAGCTACATTCCAGACCAGCGAATCGAGTTCGAGGCCAATCCCGAGTACTACTTCGGCAGACCCAACATAGACCGTGAGATACTCTCGATCATCAAGTCGCCGGACGCCGTTCAGATCGCGCTGCAGCGCGGCGAGATTCACATGCCGATCTTCGATGGCGGCGAGAACGCCTCCACGGAGCAGTTCCAGGCGTTCATCCAAGACCCCAGGTTCACAGTGGCAGCATCGCGCGGCACGACGTTGATCTCATACGCTTTCAACTCCAGAATGGAGTTCCTGAACAACGACAAGATGCGCCAGGCATTCCTGCACGCGCTCGACCGTCAGAAGCTGGTCGATACCTTCGCGCAGGGCAATGGCCTGATCTACAACTCGTTCTTGGTGCATGACTGGTACCAGCTGCCGGACTGGTCGCAGAAGTACCCATACGATCCCGAAAGAGCCAGGCAGCTAATCGCTGAGTCCGGCTGGGACACCAACAAGGAGATCGGTGTCACCATCATCACCGTAACCAGCGAAGAGGCCAGGGCAATGCTCGCTGCCGAGCAGCAGATGCTCGCTGAAGTCGGCATCAAGATCAAGTTCCACGAGGTGGAGTTGTCGCTCTGGGTGGAGACCTTCTATGAGACCTATGAGTGGGACATGATCCGGGTGACGTTCGGTGTATTCCCCGACCCGGACGGCTTCCTGAGCTTCCACCTCAGGAGCGGCTCCAGAAACGCCATGGGCTACGCCAACCCCACGCTCGACGAGAAGATCGACAGGGGCAAGCGCTCAATCGACGTGGAAGAGCGCGCGAATATCTACCAGGAGATCAACGAGGAGATGCTCACGGAGCTGCCTTTGGCGCCTGTGCATCTGCTGAACCAGTGGTGGATTATCGACAAGAAGTTCAACATCCCATTCTTCGATAAGCTGCCGGAGGCCAAGAGCTTCGCGACTGTTCCCATAGGACCCGCCTACCTCGGACACTCGGACTGGCAGAAGTACCACATCGAACAGTGGGACGTAAACTGACTGGATTAAACGCAGCAGGACTTCGATAAGGGACTGCCCGCGCGGACACTCGGCTCTCGCAGACCGGATGTCCCCGGGCGGTTCCCGGGTCTCGGTCGGCGCGCCACTCAGCGTGAGGGGGGACTTTCACGAGACATCTGAGTCCAGCGCGCCAATACTCTCAGGACATGTTGGCTTCTTCGCACACCAGCATGTGAGCCACATGGTCAGCAGCGGCCTTTAGGATTTCAGTATTGGCCTCTTATCTTCTCCGACGCCTTGCACTGTTCATCCCGATGCTGTTGGGCATCACCATGATTACATTTGTGATCGCGAACCTCGCTCCCGGAGACCCGATTAGCGCCCTTATAAGTCCAGAAGACCAGCTCAATGAAGAGGACCTGGAGCGCATGCGCCGCGCGCTCGGACTCGACAGGCCCATCCCAGTCCGTTATGTCATATGGGTGAAGGAGCTGGCCACCGGAAACTTCGGGTTCTCGTACTTTACCAAGCAGCCGGTACTGGATCGAGTCATTCCTCGGCTTCTGCCAACAGTAGAGCTCACTGGCGTCGCACTCCTGATTTCACTCCTCGTGGGTGTTGGATTCGGAGTGATTTCCGCGCTGCGCCAGTACAGCGTCTGGGACTACAGCCTCAGTGTGCTGTCTCTCATCGGACTGTCTATTCCGACATTCTTCTTCGGTCTGGTCGCGTTGCTCGTGTTTGGGCTGATATGGCCTGTGCTCCCCGTCTTCGGAATGTCCAGCGGAGAGACCGATCTGTCGTTGACGGCCAAGATCGCGGACAACTTGCGGCACACCATACTGCCGGCGAGCGTCCTGTCAATCGACCTGGTGGCGACCAACACCCGCTACGCCCGCACCGCTATGCTGGATGTGCTGGGCGCCGACTACATCCGGACCGCGAGATCGAAAGGTCTGGATGAGTGGGTAGTCATGGGGAGGCACGCATTCAGAAACGCGGTGCTTCCCATTATTACGATCACGAGTCTCAGGCTGCCGCTGCTGCTGGGCGGCGCCGTGGTGATAGAGGTGGTGTTCTCATGGCCGGGTCTCGGGCAGCTCTCTGTCGATGCGATTCATCAACGAGACTACCCCGTTCTCATGGCGCTGACACTGTTTCTTTCGACATTGGTACTGGTCTCCAATCTTATGGCGGACGTCCTGTATGCGTACGCTGACCCCAGAATCCGCTACGACGATGCGTAGCATAGGAGCAACTGGAAGGCACACATGGCGCTTGAGCTGACCCGAGAGAGCGATGTCGATGAGATTACTCGGCGGTCCGGCCGAGGAATGTGGCAGCGCTTTCGCAGACACCGCCTGTCGCTGCTCGGCATCGCGATCCTGGCAGTGTTCGCCTTTGGCTCGATCTTCGCGCCATGGCTCTCTTTTCACGACCCCAATTACGTCGATCTCGATCAGATAAAGGACCCTCCAAGCCTCGATCATCTGCTCGGAACGGACTCCGCGGGACGGGACGTGTGGGCCAGGCTGCTGTTCGGTTCCAGGGTGACACTCGTGATAGCGGCGTGCGCGCTGATAATCGGGGTGTTCATCGGCTCCACCATAGGTCTGGTTTCAGGCTACTTCGGTGGGTGGATCGACAATCTGCTGATGCGCTTCACCGAGCTGGTCATGACCTTTCCGCAGCTGTTCGCGCTGATTATCCTGGTGTCCATCATTGGCGGCAGCGTGTTCAACATCATGTGGATTATCGGAATCCTCGGCTGGACGGGTATCGCGAGGCTGGTTCGCGGTCAGGTGCTGATGATACGTGAGATGGAATACGTGACCGCAGCGGGGGCGCTCGGCGCTAGCGACTGGCGCATCCTGACCTCACACATCCTCCCCGCGACCATGCCGTACGTGGCCGTAGCGGGGACACTCGGGCTTGCCAGCGCGATACTTATCGAAGCGGCGCTGAACTTCCTTGGGCTGGGTGTCCAGATACCCACACCGACCTGGGGCAACATGATGACCGCAGCGCAATCGATCCACGTCATCCAGAACGAGCCGTGGCTGTGGATACCTCCCGGTCTCGCTATCGCGCTGACCGTGCTCGCGGTCAATTTCGTCGGCGACGGGATTCGTGACGCGCTGGACCCCAGGATCCAGATCGAGTAGGTTGGCAACATGCGAACAGTGGTCATCACAGAGCCTTACAGGGTCGCCGTAGAACAGGCGGAGACGCCCGAACCTGAGCCAGGGCAGATTCTGGTCCGCACGACTGTGTCAGGAATCAGCGCCGGAACCGAGATGAACCTGTACCGCGGCGCCAACCCAGACCTCGTCAGGAGACGCTGGGGAGAACGGTTCGTCTATCCGTTCGTACCCGGCTATCAGGCCGTGGGTACGGTCATGCATCACAGCCCGGACGTAACAGGCTTTGAGATTGGAGACCGTGTTTTCACAGACGGCAGCCATTCGGAGTTTACCGTCGCCGACGCTCACAGATGCTTCAGGCTGCCTGACGGCCTCAGCGACGAGCAGGCGTCTCTGCTGTCCGTCGCGCGGGTCGCGCTGCACGGCGTCCGCAGGGGCAGAATCGAGTACGGCGACAGTGTTGCCATAGTGGGTATGGGGCTGATGGGCCAGCTTGCTATCCAGCACGCCCGTCTCGCCGGCGCCGCCACGACCATAGCGGTGGACATCGATCCATGGCGTCTTGAGATAGCGCGGGAGCTGGGCGCAGACCACATCGTTGACCCAAGCGCCGGCGATCCGGCTGAGCAGATAGGTCGTTACACCGAGGGCGGAGCAGACGTGGTGCTGGAGACTGCCGGGGTAGCTTCGGCCGTTCCCGTGGCGCTGGCGCTGGGCAGATACGGCGCCAGGGTCGTCATCGTGGGGTGGCATCTTCAGCCCATATCCATAGACCTGGCCGAAGACCTGCTCTACAAAGAGCTCGATCTGCTGCCCTCCCGGGCCGGAGGTCTGGACGACGAAGCGCCCCCGTACATCCTCAAGTGGAACACACGCAGAAACACACAACTGCTCATCGACCTCCTGCTCAAAGGAGACCTGCGCGTGGACAGGCTGCTCACTCACACCATTCCCGTCGAAGACATCGCGCGCGTGTACGATATGATTCACACCCGGTCTGAACAGTCGCTTCACGTTGCACTCGATTGGAGGTAGAGCCGACGGGGTCACCCATAGTCGGCAACCCAGCCTCCGTCTATAGCGCCGTTGTAGAGCGCAGTCGCAGCAGCGACGGCGTCAGAACAGCAATTCAGGACGCCGAACTCGTTAACGAAATGTTGACACTTTAGATTTCGGCTCCTAACATGTGTCCCAATAAAATGCTCGGTATTGGATTTTTCGACTGAAGGCCCTGCATTAGACACATCCCACACCGATAAAATATGGGAAGAGCAAGTACGGATCAAAGACAGTCAGGAGGAGAAAGATCATGCGTCTGAAGAGGATAATTCTGGTTCTCCCGCTGGTGTTGCTGTTCGCTGCGCTTACGCTGGCAGCGTGCAGCACGTCAGATGAGGGCACCGCTGAACCGGCTGCGCCATCGCAGCCAGCCCCAGCTCCGGCGGCTACACAGGCTCCCGCGGCCCCAGCTCCGGCAGCTACACAGGCTCCCGCGGCCCCAGCTCCGGCGGCTACACAGGCTCCCGCGGCCCCAGCTCCGGCGATGCCGTCGGCTGAGACGGGCCTCGTCGGAAAGCTGGAAGGCCCATCGGTCGTAACCGACGAGAGCCAGTTCCCGACCTCGTTTGGAGAGGCTCCACAGTTGGCCTCACTTGTCGCCGCGGGTAAGCTCCCCCCCGTCGAGGAGAGGCTGCCGAAACGCGAAGACCTGATGGTGCTGAAGCCGCTTCACGGGACCGGACAGTACGGCGGCATCCTGCGACGCGGATTCACAGGTCCCGCTGACAAGTGGAACGGCTATCGCTGCTGCACAGGTCCCGACCACATGCTGTTCTGGGACTACACCGGAAACAACCCCGGCCCTAACGTGATCAAAGAGTGGGAAGTCGCGAACGACGGTCGCGAGTACACTCTGCACCTGCGCGAGGGCATGAAGTGGTCGGACGGCGCGCCGTTCACCGCGGACGACTTCGAGTTCTGGTACGAGAAGCTGTACCTGAACGATGAGCTCGTTCCCACAAAGACATCATGGTTTGCCATCAACGGCAAGCAGGGCACGCTCGAGAAGATAGACTTGACAACCATCAAGATCACTTTCGAGGATCCCTACTACTTCTTCCTCGATGTTCTGGCAGGCTCGACGCATCTGGGCGGGCACGCCTACCAGGGCCCTTCGTTCAGGGGAATGGTCGCGCCCAAGCACTACCTGGAGCAGTTCATGCCGGATATCGCCGGTGAGGACGCAGTACAGGCGATCGTGGATTCCGAAGGGTTCGACAACTGGAAGAACCTGCTGGCGTTCAAGAACGACTGGGCGCTCAATCCCGAGCTGCCGGTTATCACGCCCTGGGTGACGGTCACTCCCATCAACACAGACACATGGAAGCTGGAGCGCAATCCGTACTACTGGATGGTGGATACGGACGGCAACCAGCTCCCATACATCGATGTCGCGATCCTGACGCTGGCTGAGGACCTGGAGGTCATCAACCTGCGCGCGATCGCGGGTGAGTACGACTGGCAGGGCAGACACCTGAACATGGCGAAGGTCCCCCTGTACCTGGAGAATCAGGAGAAGGGCGGCTACAAGCTGCACTTCGATACCCAGGAAGCAGGCGCGGACGCCACAGTCAAGTTCAACATGTCCTACGAGGTTGACCCGTACATCGGCGACCTGTTCCGCAACGTGGACTTCAGGCGCTCGCTCGCCATTGGCATCGACCGTGAGCAGATGAACGAGGTGTTCTTCCTCGGCTTCGGCGTCCCCGGCTCCTTCGCCCCGGCGCCCACCAACCCGTTCTCCCCAGGACCTGAGTCCGAGTGGCGCGGCAAGTGGGGCACGTTCGACCCTGATACGGCCAACGCCATGCTCGACGAGATCCTTCCTGACAAGGACGCTGATGGATTCAGGCTCCGCACGGACAATGGCGAGAGGCTGGTGGTCGAGATCAGCGCTCGTACGGCGCAGTTCATCGAGTTCGTTCAGATGGCCGAGATGGTCGCTGAGCACTGGGAGCGATTCCTGGGCGTCAAGACCAACGTCGTCGCGATGGAGCGGAGCTTGGCCGGAACGGTGCAGGCGTCGGATGAGAACCAGATCCGCGTCTCCTGGGGTGACGGCAGCGAGCACCTGTTTACCTTCCCAGGCCACGTGTTCCCATACAGCACCAGCAACGAGATGGGCTCGGCGCTCGGCCTATGGTTCCAGTCCAACGGTGAGAAGGGTCAGGAGCCTTTCCCTGAGCTGAAGGAAGTTATGTCGCTTTACAAAAAGGCGTTCGGCGTTCCCGAAGCGGAGCGGATCGAGATCGGCAAGCAGATCTGGCGGATCGTGCTTGACCAGGCCTGGTCCGTTGGTCTTGTAGGCCAGTCGCCCGCCTCGCTGGGTGTAAGGGTTGCCAAGGTCGATCTGGGTAATGTACCAGAGCGCCAGTTCAACAGCCCGGACACCAAGACTCCAGGCATCTCCAGGCTCCAGACCATCTACTGGAAGAGCGCGGAGAACCGCCAGCAACAGGCTCTGAGTTACGAATAGAGTCTAACCCTGGCCTGTGTGATGCCGTCACCCGCTTCGTTCGATACGTCAAGGGTGGCGGCATCTCCAAGCCAGACGATCGAACAGACTGAGAGGGCCTATCTTTGGTTGCATTCGCCGTTAGGCGGTTACTGCTCGCCATCCTGACGTCATGGGCGATATCGGTCATATCGTTTGGGATCATCCAGCTCCCTCCCGGAGACTACGTGACCTCGTATGTTGCTCAGCTCATGTCAACAGGAACACAGGTCACGGACGACGAGGCTGCCAACCTGCGCGAGCAGTACGGACTGGGTAGCCCGTTCATAGTCCAGTACTTCAAGTGGATGAGCCAGGTTGCCAAGGGCAACTTCGGCATATCGATGGGCTACAACCGGCCAGTGAAAGATGTCATAGGTGACCGGCTCTGGCTTACCGCCGCGCTGGCCTTTGCATCTATAGTATTCACCTGGATATTAGCGATCCCAATTGGGATCTACTCCGCCGTGAAGCAGTACTCGGTGGGGGACTACGCATTCACATTTGTCGGATTCATAGGGTTAGCTGTGCCCAATTTCCTGCTGGCTCTCGTCTTAATGTACTTAGGGTTCGTGTTCCTGGGCGCTAACATCGGGGGACTGTTCTCGCCAGAGTATGCCGATTCGCCATATAATCTCGCCAAGATTATTGACTTGCTGAATCACCTATGGCTGCCTGCGATCGTACTGGCAGTTGCGGGAACTGCGCAGCTGATACGAGTGCTTCGGGCCAATCTGCTCGACGAGCTGCGAAAGCCCTATGTAGTCACCGCGCGCGCTAAAGGGCTCTCCGAGTGGCGCGTGGTACTAAAGTACCCGGTTAGAGTCGCGTTGAATCCGCTGATCAGCACCATCGGGTATCTGCTGCCGCTGCTGGTCTCTGGAAGCATCATCATCTCTGTCGTGATGAGCCTCCCAACCGTCGGACCGATGCTGCTGGTGGCGCTGCTGGCGCAGGACATGTTCTTGGCGGGCACTATAATCATGCTGATCGGCATTATGACAGTAATCGGGACGTTCATCTCAGACCTGCTTCTGGCCTGGATCGATCCGCGAATCAGACTGGAGGTCACCTGATGGCTCAGGCTCAGGAAGCGATAGCCGCAGGCGCGCGGCAGGACGTCGCGGAAGACCAGGTATATGTAGCCTCCCAATGGCAGCTGATGTGGTGGCGGCTGCGAAAGCACCGCCTCGCGATGGGCGCCGGGGTCGTTCTGGTAATCATGTACCTGATTGTTATCGGCGCCGACTTCCTGGCGACATCTGACCCGTTCCTGAGCGAGGCCAGGCGCGGAGAGATGTCCCCACAGCGCGTGCACTTCTTCGACGGCTGGAAACCCGATTTGCACGTCAACAGCGTAACTGGGGCGCGAGACCCCAAGACCTTCAAGCGGGTCTATACGGCCGACCCAGACGTGAAGATACCCATACGCTTCTTCGCGCGTGGCTTCGAGTACAAATTCATGGGCCTGATCACGACCGACAGACACCTGCTGGGTGTCGATGCGCCAGCGAAGGCAGAGGAGATCATCTTCATCCTCGGTACGGACGTACAGGGACGCGACGTGTGGTCTCGCCTCATGTACTCGACACGCATCTCCATGACGATCGGCCTGGTCAGCGTGGCGATCAGCCTGTTCCTGGGAGTGCTTCTGGGCGGGCTGTCCGGCTTCTACGGCGGGTGGATCGACACGGTAATCCAGCGAGTCATCGAGATTCTACGGTCGATACCCACGATACCGCTGTGGATGGGAATCGCGGCCGCTGTGCCGAGAGACTGGTCCATAATCAAAGTGTATTTTGCGATAACGATAATCATCTCGCTGATCGGCTGGACTACCTTGGCCCGTGAGGTCAGGGGGCGGTTCCTGTCGCTGAGAGAAGAAGATTTCGTAACCGCAGCCGAAATCGCGGGCGCGAGCCAGCTGCGCATAATATTCAGGCACATGGTGCCGTCTTTCATCAGCCACATAATTGCGGCCACGACCCTGGCCCTGCCTGCGATCATCATCAGCGAGACGTCACTGAGCTTCCTCGGACTGGGTCTCAGGCCGCCCGCCATAAGCTGGGGCGTCATGCTGCAGCAGGCCCAGAACATTCAGGCGGTGGCGCTCACACCCTGGCTGCTGGTTCCGGCAGTCCCGGTGATCGTCGCTGTGCTGGCATTCAACTTCCTCGGGGATGGTCTTAGAGATGCAGCAGACCCATACGGCTAGTCCGGCAACACAGACCGGTCGGACAGGAGAGCCTCTGCTCTCCGTCCGTGACCTCAGGACCCACTTCCCGCTCGACGAGGGCACCGTAGTCGCAGTTGACGGCGCGTCATTCGACCTGTATCCAAGTCAGACACTCGGCATCGTCGGAGAGAGCGGTTGCGGAAAGAGCGTAACCGCAAGATCGATACTCGGCATCCTCGATAAACCCGGCATAATTGTCGGAGGGGAGATCCTGTTCAGGCACCGCGCGCGCAATGGCGCCGAAGAAGTGCTGGACCTGACCTCGTATGACCCCGACAGCTCCGAGATGCGGGCGATCCGGGGGGGCGAAATCTCCTACGTCTTCCAGGAACCAATGACCTCGTTCAGTCCTGTCCACACCGTGGGCAACCAGCTCATGGAGGCGATAAGGCTGCACCAGGACGTCTCCAAATCTGAGGCCCGTGAGATGGCTGTCGAGCTCCTGAGTCACGTGGGCATCCCACTGCCCGAACGCAGGGTTGACGAGTACTCGTTCCAGCTCAGCGGCGGACTCAGACAGCGCGCCATGATCGCGATGGCGCTCTCCTGCAACCCACGGATTCTAATCGCGGACGAGCCTACCACAGCTCTCGACGTGACGACGCAGTCTCAGATCCTCGACCTGATGATCAGCCTGCAAGGTCAGTACGGCATGGCGATCATGCTGATTACACACGACCTCGGCGTCATCGCTGAGATGGCCGATTACGTCGTCGTAATGTACCTCGGACGGGTGGTAGAGAGTGCGCCTGTGGATGACATTTTCCACAATCCGCAGCATCCGTACACCCGGGCGCTGCTGGAGTCCATACCTCGAATCCAGTCAGATGCGTCACAGGATAGGCTGGCCTCCATCACCGGCTCGGTGCCTCACCCATACGCCAGGCCGAGCGGCTGCCCGTTCAATCCTAGGTGTCCGTCATTCATAGCCGGTATCTGCGACACCCAGTCTCCGACACTGCTTCCGTTCGCCAAAGACCATGATGTCAGCTGCTTCCTGCACCACAGCCCGGCTGGAAACGGACACGGAGGAGAGTAAGCATTGACCGAGGCGCTCCACACGAACGGTTCGCAGAACACGCTGCTAGAGATAAGTAATCTCCGCAAGTACTTCCCGATCAAGCAGGGCCTGTTGCGACGCGAGGTCGGCGCCATCCGAGCCGTTGACGATGTCAGCTTCGACATTAAAGAGGGAGAGACACTCGGCCTCGTTGGCGAGAGCGGGTGCGGAAAGACCACCACGTCGAGGTGCATACTCCGCGCGGTGGAACCCACCAGCGGCGAAGTGCTGTACAGGTCGGCAGATGGCTCGGTAGTCGATGTGGCTGCCGCTCCTCGCACGCAGCTGAGGAGCCTGCGCCGCGAGATGCAGATGATCTTCCAAGACCCATTCTCATCGCTCAATCCGCGCATGACATTGCTCGACATCGTAGGCGAGCCGCTCGTAATCGACGGCCTGGGACGCAGTGAGCGAGAGGACCGCGTGGCTGAGCTGCTGGGACTGGTCGGACTCAGACCTGAGTTCATGCGGCGGTTCCCCCATGCGTTCAGCGGTGGTCAGCGGCAGCGTATAGGCATCGCTCGCGCGCTGGCTCTCAACCCGCGACTGATCGTCGCGGACGAGCCGGTGTCCGCGCTCGACGTCTCGGTGCAGGCGCAGGTGCTCAACCTGATGATGGACCTCCAGCGCGACCTGGGTCTGACCTACCTGTTTGTGGCACACGACCTGAGCGTCGTCAAGCACATCAGCGACCGCGTCGCCGTGATGTACGTCGGCAAACTGGTAGAGACGGCGCCGACCGATGACCTCTTCGCATCTCCCAAGCACCCCTACACGGCTGCGCTGCTGTCGTCAGTCCCCGAACCGGACCCCAGGGTGCAGAGAGAGCGTGTGGTGCTCCAGGGCGAGGTGGCGAATCCGGCCAATCCTCCGATCGGCTGCTACTTCAACCCGCGTTGCCAGTTCGCGACCGACCAGTGCCGAACTGAGACCCCGGAGCTGCGGGAGATCGCTCCCGAACACTTCGTGAGCTGCCATCGCGCCGAGGAGCTGGAGCTGGCCGGAGTGATTCCTCCGCAGTGAGCACACGCGGACGAGGGACAAGCCCTCGACAGTACAGGATCAGGCTGGAAGGGATTACTCCGAGGCGGCTGCGTCTCGTTATCTCTGTCGCATTCTACGGTGGCTCGCTCGGAGCCGCCGCGCTGCTTGTCAACTTCCTGGCCCGAACCGACCCACCCCATGTCCCTCAGCACATGCCGGCTGACGCCACCCTCCTACTCTCCGGCAGCGCGGTCGTCGTGTGCGCTATTCTCGCCGGGCTGATGACGCTGTGGATGACAAATCCACAGGAGCGCGAGAGGGCGCGAGGGCTGCCCGTGTGGCTGCTTACGGGGTTCGGCTTCGGTGTCCTGTCGCCTGTGTTTACGGGCGCGGCGCTGCCGCTGGCTACGATGTTTCTAGCAGTCTCACACGGCGACCTGGAGTCAGGCAACATTCTTGTCCACACAGCATCGGCGCTGCTGCAAGCGCCGTCGTTCGCATTTACGCACGGAGTGTTCGGACTGTTCACCGGTCTGATGGCCGGAGCGATGTTTGGAGTGGGAGCGTGGCTGATAGATAAGGCCACGCACTCTTCGATTCGCCAGGTCTCCGCTTACGCCCCATACGCCATTGCCGTGTCACTCGGCGTCCTCTTGTACGGCATAGCGGTCTTCGGGCCTCCAGAGACGCTGGCCCGTTTCGGGTAGCGACATGCACGAGATCAGGCCGCGAAGCCAGCGTGTCCCGGGTGGCCAGGCATTCCGAACATCGGACACCCGACACATGACCGTGGCTCTCCACACGGCGCCGGCGACTGTTGAGCGGCCGTATCTGGCGTAGAGCGGCGCATCTCCTCCTTGTCAGCCCCGAATAGGTCCATTCGCAGCTGCTTGGCCCTCGGAGGGCGGTAGCCGGAGAAGACTATGAACGGCCATGCACGCTTGCGCACGACTCCCATGGCCTGCAGGTCTCTCCATGCATCTATGCTGTGCTGTCTCCTGACGTTGACGATTCGCTGGGCAGACTTCGGTCCTACGCCGGGGATGCGAAGCAGCTGATCGTGGCTCGCCCGATTGATGTCCATGGGGAACGCATCGAGGTTTTCGACAGCAATGGACGTCTTGGGGTCCTGTTCAAGAGGCAGGTAGCCATCGGAGGCGAATGCCAAGTCGAGCTCGTCGTTCTGGAAGCTGTACACACGCTTTAGCCAGTCGAGTTGATACAGACGGTGGCTCCGGATCATAGGAGTCGGCGGATGCTCCTCCAGCGGTGTGTGACGCACCGGTCGGAATGGCGCGTAGTAGATTCGTTTGAGACGCCACTCGGTGTACAGCTGGTCCATGCGGTCGAACACCTCGCGGTCTGACTCGTCAGCGGCCCCGACGACCAGCTGCGTCGCCTGCCCTACTGCGCCGCCTGGGGTGGCTCCAGTTAGCTCGTGAATCCAGCGCATAGGGGCGAGAATGTCGTTCTCGAAGTCTTTCATGCCACTGAGCTTGAGCATGTGATCGTTGGTGGGGGTCTCCATATTGACGGACAGGCGCGTACCCAGTCTGTGAGCCGCCTCGACGTGCTCGAAGTCTGCGCCGGGCATAACCTTGAGATGGATGTATCCCTTGAAGCCGTGACGGTTGCGGATAGCGTCCACCACTTTCACCAGGCGCTCTGTCGTCTTGGAGCCGTCCCCGGCGATCCCCGAGCTCAGGAACAGCCCGCTGACCATGCCCCGCTGCTGCGCCTCCATGAAGACCTGCGCGAGCTCGTCCACCTTGAAAGCGTATCGCTTCCTGGGTACCCAGTGGCTGTTGGGGCAGTAGGCGCAGTCCATCTTGCAGAAGTCGGTGAACATGACGCGCATCAGGTTGATGTGCCTGCCATTGGGCATAGAGGCGCGATAGATGCCAGGCGAGGGGTTTTTCTTCGGCTGGGGATACGGACCTCTGCGTCCGCCACGAGGCTCGGGTGGGTACAGGATGTCGTCGGACGCCATTCCGCCAAGAATGGCGAGCTTTTCGTAGCGGTCGGGTGTGCGCTTGACGAGCATGAGCTTGGATGCCTCTTCCATGTGATAGTACATATGTTCTCACATGTGTCAATGGCTGTCAATAGAGGCGTCGAAAGGCGCAAATCTCCAAACTCCTGCCCGTCACTCTGGGCGCTAGGGAATGACGACAGGAGAGTGAACGCTGAGTGTTTCACTTATATCTAGTGATCTGAAATCTTTGAAATGAGGAGTTAGCCGGATTCACATGACCTGCGGCAAGCCTGAATTCGGATGGAGGGTACTCATCAATACTATGGTGTTGGCCTACTAGGTCGTTTTTGCAATCTGGAATAAGGCTGCTCTATGCTATAGTTATCAAACACGATTCGCGTTCCCAGGAGCCCCAATTGAAGATCACTCAAGATGAAGTTGTGGACAATCAGACGACTCTCCACATCGAGCTTGAGGATGAGGACCTAGACCCATATCTCGACCGGGGATACCAGCGCATCGCCAACCAGATCGTCATTCCCGGCTTCCGGAAGGGCAAAGCGCCACGCCGTGTCGTCGAGAGCATGGTTGGCCGCGAGAGCCTGCTGCACGAAGTGCTCGACAGCATGGTCTTTGAGGTAATCGACAAGGCGATCGAGGAGAGGGAGCTGGACTCCGTCGGCCTTCCCAAGGTGGACGACCTGGACCTGGACCCAGTTCAGTTCACGGCCATCGTTCCGCTCAGGCCGGACATCGACCTCGGCGACTACAAATCGATTCGGGTCGAGTACGAAGAGCCTGAAGTCACCGACGAGAAGGTTTCCGAGCGTATCCAGGCAATCCGTGAGAGCTTGGGTACGTGGGAGACTGTCGAAAGGCCCGCCCAGTTTGGCGATATGGTCCTGATGACCATGAGCAGCCACGTGGACGACGAAAGCCGCTGGCAGGGCGAGGATACGTCGTTTTACATGGCCGAGGACGGCCGCTACCCGCTGCCTGGATTCTCAGCCCACTTGGTCGATCTCGAAATCGGCCAGCCGGTGGAGTTCTCACTGGAAATCCCTGCTGACTTCTCAGACGCCTCAGACGCCGGTAAGGAGGCGTCTTTTAACGTCACGGTCACAGAAGTCAGAGAGAGGGTTCTGCCCGAGCTTAACGACGAGTTCGCGCAAGGCCTTCCGGACGGCTACGCCGATCTGGACGAGCTCGAAACCACCGTCAGAGAGTCCATGACCTACGAAGAGGAGATACAGACCGGCCTGGAGTATCGCGACAGCGTCATCGAGGCGCTGATTGAGAGCGCGACGTTTACGATTCCTCCTGTCGTGATCGAAACGGAAACAGAGCGCATCCAGGACAGCCAGCGCCGCTCGCTGGAGAACGCCAACATACAGCTGGCAGACTACTTGGCCGCGATCGGCATGACCGAGGAGGAGGCCGAACAGGATGCGGAGGAGCAGGCCGAGCAGCGCGTGCGGCGCTCACTCGTAATCAACAAGCTGGCTGATCTCGAAGAGGTCGAAGTGACGGACCCCGAGATCGACGAACAGTTCAACCAGCTCTACGCAGGCCAGCGAATGCGCCGGCAGGAACGCCGCCAGCTGCGCAGCTCCCTGTCCGACAGGATCAGATACGACAAAGCGATCGACACCCTGGTCTCCATTGCCCGGGGCGAACGCGACAGCGACGACACACAGAACGAAGAGTCCGAAGCTCCCGACTCTGAAGGAGACCAGCAAGAAGATGATTCACAAGCCTGAAAACGTTATCCCAATGGTGGTCGAGACAGGCGCTCGGGGCGAGCGGGCCTACGACATATACTCGCTGCTGCTCAAAGAGCGCATCGTATTCCTCAACTCCCCCATCTACGATCAGGTCGCCAACAACATAATCGCCCAGCTCCTGTACCTCGACAGGGAAGACCCGGAGAGGGACATCAGCCTGTACATCAGCTCGCCGGGCGGAGTGATTCCGTCGGGCCTTGCGATCTACGACACCATGCAGCTGATCCGACCGGATGTGTCCACGATCTGTGTCGGCATGGCTGCCAGCATGGCCACCGTTCTGCTGTGCGCGGGCGCGCCGGGCAAGCGGTTCGCGCTGCCCAACTCCACGGTCCACATGCACCAGGCCCTGGGCGGCGCCCAGGGGCAGGCTTCAGACATTGAGATAGCCGCGCGCGAGGTGCTGCGCCAGCAGGACATCATTCGCCGCATCATCGCCGACAGGACCGGCCAGCCTTACGACAAGATCGCGACAGACTCTGACCGCGACTTCTACCTGAGCGCCGAAGACGCGAAGGAGTACGGACTCGTTGACGACGTGCTGGAGACACCCGTAGCTTCTGTTGCCGCCGACTGATTCGAGGGTACTCTGAACAGCCCTCTTCCCGAATTACGGGAGAGACAGGTGTGGGAATAGCGACTTGACGACTGACCGAGGCGGATCGAACGCAAGAACCGGGCGCGGCGACTACCAGTGTTCGTTCTGCGGCAAGTCGCAGCGACAGGTCAGGCGACTCATCGCCGGACCAGACCACGTGTTCATCTGCAACGAGTGCGTCAACCTGTGCGACCAGATCATCGCCGAAGAGAACGCCGACAGGAAGTCCGAGAGTACCCAGACCAATCTCGCCGACAAGGATCTCAATCCCAAGATCATCTACCGCAGGCTCGAAGACTACGTCGTCGGCCAGGAGCAGGCCAAGAAGGTCCTGAGCGTAGCGGTGTATAACCACTACAAGCGGATCTGGTCCAACCAGACACACGAAGACGTCGAGCTCCAGAAGGCCAATATCCTGATGCTGGGACCGTCCGGATCGGGAAAGACCCACCTGGCACAGAACCTGGCGCACATTCTCGAAGTGCCGTTCGCCATAGCCGACGCGACCACCCTGACAGAGGCCGGGTACGTCGGTGAGGACGTGGAGAACATCCTGCTCGGACTCATCCAGGCCGCGGACTTCGACATATCCCGCGCCGAGCACGGCATCATATACATCGACGAGATCGACAAGATCGCGCGCAAGAGCGCCAATCCGTCCATAACGCGCGATGTATCGGGCGAGGGCGTGCAGCAGGCGCT
>JAAXHZ010000045.1 GCA_012270625.1 Dehalococcoidia bacterium
GCGCACATCCACATCACCAGCGCGCCCCAGATGAGGAACGAAAGGGTGTTGAAGATGAATTGGGTCTCCTCATCGACGCCGGCAGCGTGAGCTACAGCCGGCTTGGCCAGAAATACGATGAGCGCGACCACTCCGGTTACCGCCAGTATCATCGGCGGGCGTCGCTTGGAGATTATGTTTATCAGAGTACCGGTGTTCATGGGGTCTTCATTCCTCCAATACCCAGAAATCTTTGCCGCCACCACCCTGGCTCGAGTTGACCACCAGGCTTCCCCGGCGCAGGGCGACTCGACAAAATGCGCCGGGCACAATGCGAGTCTCGCGTCCGTGGAGAACGAACGGACGCAGATCAACGTGACGCGGCTCGAAACTGCCGTCTATCAGGCAGGGGGAGCGGGAGAGCGCCAGAACCGGCTGTGATATGAAGTCGGCGGGGTTGTCGAGCACCTGCTTGGCGTACTCCTCGCGCTCCTCGACCGTTGAGTGCGGACCGATCAGCATTCCGTATCCGCCTGACTCTCCGACACGCTTCACCACCAGGTCCTGCAGGTTGTCCAGTGTGTACTCCAGATCTTCAGGCCTGCGGCACAGTCTGGTATCGACGTTGTCCAGCAGCGGCTCCTCACCCAGGTAGTACCGGACCATGTCCGGCACGTAGGCATAGACGCTCTTGTCGTCCGCAACCCCGGTTCCGGGCGCGTTCACCAGCGACACGTTTCCGAGCTTGTACGCCTCCATCAGCCCGGCCACTCCGAGCAGAGAGTCCGGACGGAACACCTGCGGGTCGATGAAGTCGTCGTCCACGCGCCTGTAGATGACATCGACACGCTGGAGGCCGGCGGTAGTGCGCATGTACACGAACCCGTTGTTGACCAGAAGGTCCCGGCCCTCCACCAGCTCTGCGCCCAGTTCGTGGGCCAGGAACATGTGCTCGTAGAAGGCGGAGTTGTACACACCCGGCGTGAGCAGCGCGATGGACGGATCTGAGCGGCCCTCCGGCGCCAGCTCCCGCAGGGTTTCCAGCAGCGCCCGACCGTAATGCTCCACCTCTTTTACCTTTGAGCTTCGATACAGGCGGCGCAGACTCGACTTGGTCGCGTTCCGGTTCGCGAGCATGTATGAGACACCCGAAGGGACTCGCAGGTTGTCCTCCAGCACCCGGAAGCCGTCGTTGGTGCGCACGAGGTCGGTGCCGCAGATGCCGACCCACGTCCCATGCGGCGCAGAGAAGCCGCGCATCTCCAGCCGGTACTGTGGACACCCGTACACCATATCGTCCGGGATCACGCCGTCGGCGATGATGCGCGCGTCTCCATATACGTCATCCAGGAACCGGTTCAGCGCCTCTATGCGCTGGGTCAGACCTGCTTCGAGATCATGCCAGTCGGAGGACGACATCACCCTCGGCAGACAGTCTATGGGTATGATCCGCTCATCGGCCTCGTCGTCCCCATAGACCGTGAACGTGATGCCTTCGTTGGAGAACGAACCTGAGACCCTCTCCTGGATACTGGCGAGACCTTCAGGTGAGAACTCGATCAGGGTCTTGTATAGCTGCTCGCAATGCTCCCTGGGAATGCCGTCAGGCAGGAACATCTCGTCGTATATGGACGGATCGAGATCGTAGCTGTCGAAGTCCATGAAAAACCGGCCGCTTTCGTGTGACTCGCCGTGTCGGACATGAAATCGGCGCCATGCTCACGCCGCAGTCGGATTTTATCCTACGGCGGTGTAATCTGCATCACACGTCTCAGAGGGTGTTTCCAAAGGTGATTTCCCAAGCGCCTCCTCTCCCTCGAGGGGGAGGATTGAGGTGAGGGTGAAAGCGCTGGCAGGGGACTCTCCCTCATCCTGGCCTTCTTCCGCTGGGAGAAGGGATTTTAGAAACACCCTCTCAGCGAGAGGGGGCCTGTTGAATGGTATTCGTGGTTGGCTGCGGACGCAGCCGCGCGGCGTTCCTCTTTAGCTTGCGAGGGACGACGGCTTCCCCGAATCCGCTGCCTGAAGGGATTCCAGCTCTGATATGGGGATATGGCAGTTAATAAAGTGATCGCCCCCGTCGGGTCCGCTCTGTCTAGGTGGCGGAGTCGTGTCGCAGACCTCACCGACCTTTCTCGGACATCTTCCCGCGAAGAAGCAGCCTGTGAACGCTCTGCGAAGTGTCGGAACCGAGCCTTCAAGCCTGATATGGGTTGGCTCGGCGTCCGGGTCCGGCACGGGCGCAGCGGACAGCAGCGCCTCTGTGTACGGATGCGACGGCGCGCTCAGCACGGCCTTGGACGGCCCGTACTCGGCCACGTGACCGGCGTACAGCACCAGTATGTCGTCTGAAATATAGCGCACGACTCCGAGATCGTGGGTGATGAATACGTAGGAGTTGCCCGTCTCCCGCTGGTGGTCCTCGAGCAGGTTGAGCACCTGTGCCTGGACTGAGACGTCCAGGGCCGAGACCGCTTCGTCCGCGACCACCAGATCAGGGTTCGCGGCGAAGGCGCTGGCCAGGGCCACTCGCTGCTGCTGACCTCCGCTTAGCTCCGTGGGCTGACGGTCCAGGAAGGTCGGGTCCAGTCCGACGGCTTCCATCAGCTCCTCCGCGCGTTCGCCGCTTTCCCGCCTGTTCAGACCTGCGAACTTGCGTAAAGCCCTGATTATGGCGTGTCCTACCGGCAGTTTGGGATTGAGCGATGCCGTGGGATTCTGAAACACCATCCTCATCGCGGAGCGCTGGTCTTCAGTCCGGTCATGCACGTCGCCTTCGAGGTCATCGCCGTGCAGCTGTAGGTCTCCCCGGTCCTTTGGCTCCAGCCCGACTATGGCGCGGGCGGCGGTGCTCTTTCCGGATCCGCTCTCGCCGACTATGCCGACGGTGCGTCCCGGACCGATCCGCATGTCCATATCCATAAGAGCGCGGACGGGCTGTGCGACCGGAGGGCCAAACAGAATGTACTTCCTGCGACCGCCACCATAGAACTTTCGCAGCCCACTGACGTTCAGCACAGGTCTGTCGGCCTGTTCTTGGGGTTTCTCAACGCGCTCCAGCGCCTCTCCCCAGATGTCCGACATGACGTCCCCGTGGAAGAAGCACCTGGACAGGTGACTGTCTCCCGCGCTTACCAGCGGAGGCGACTGCGACGTGCAGCTCTCCTGGGCGAGCGGACAGCGGGGCGCGAACAGGCATTCAGCCGCCTGTTCGGTCTGCGCGTCGAACACGGTTCCGGGAATGCTGCTCAGCTGGTGTTCGACGCCGTCGTCGCCTGGTGGCTGTGGAACGCACGATAGCAGCCCGGCAGTGTACGGGTGGCTGGGGTTCTTGAATAGCTCCCGGACCGGCGCCTCTTCGACTATTTCGCCGGCGTACATCACCGCGACACGGTCGGCGACGCGCGCGATCACGCCCAGGTTGTGACTGACGAACAGTATGCCCGCGTTGACGCGGTCCTTCAGCTCGACTATCAGGTCCAGGATGGTGGCCTCTGTGGTCACGTCCAGACCGGTCGTCGGCTCGTCCATTATCAGCAGGTGCGGGTCGCAGGCCAGCGCCATGGCGATGACCACACGCTGCTGCTGTCCGCCGCTGAGCTGGTGAGGGTAGCGCCTTCCGATTCGGTCCGGGTCTGCGAGGCCGACGCTCTCGAAAAGCTCCACGCTCCTGGCGCGGGCCGTATCGGCGTCAATGTCCAAGTGCTGTAGCAGCACCTCTTCGACCTGCGCGCCGACTCGCATCGATGGGTTGAGCGAAGTCACAGGGTCCTGATAGACCATCGCGATACGGTTGCCGCGAAGCTCCATCAGCTCCGCTGTTGACAGCGACGTGATGTCCTCGCCCTCGAATCGCACCGCCCCCTCTACTTCAGCGGTCCCAGGCAGGTAGCCCATCATCGCGAAGGCAACCGTGGACTTGCCGCACCCGGACTCGCCGACTAGACCGAGAACCTCACCCCTCGCGATTTCGAGGGATGCGTTCCTTACCGCGCGGAACGTGCCGTTCGAGCTGTAGAAGGTCACCGCAAGGTCTTCGACCTGCATTATCGGAGCTTCTGACGGAAGTGCCTGGTTGTTCATGCTCTATCTGTCTCCGGCAGGTTCTGCGCTTGCCGAATGCCGTCCGACAGCAGGTTGATGCCTACCACGAGCGACGCCATCGCCAGCCCGGGCGCGAGCGCGGCAAGGGGGACCACTCCCATGTTGGTGGCGTTCTCACTGACCATAAGACCCCAGTCCGGTGTAGGCTCCTGCACGCCCAGACCCAGGAAACCCAGTCCTGCGGTGAGAAGCAGCGCGAAACTCAGCCTGATCGTTGCTTCCACAGCTACCACTGGGAGAACGTTCGGAAGCACTTCCCGGAACATTATGTACAGTGGAGGTTCGCCCCTGAGTCGCGCGCTTTGGACGAACTCAAGCGGCTTGACCGCGATCACCGCGCTCCTGATCACACGGCTGTTGTTCGGCATGAACGATATTCCGATGATGCCTATGATGATTACCGAGTGGTCTATGCTGTTGCCGAAGCGCTGGGTCGCCATGTTGATTACCAGGATCGCCAGCAGCAGCGAAGGGATCGCCAGCAGCCAATCGACTATGCGCATCATCACCTGATCGACCTTGCCGCCAACGTACCCGCTGATCACGCCCACCGTGGTGCCGAGCACGATGCCGAATATCGTTCCTGTGACGGAAATCCAAATTATCGAGCGCGCGCCCGCAACGACCCGGCTTAGAATATCGCGCCCCTTGTCATCGGTGCCGAGCCAGTACTGACCGTTCGGTTCGCTGAACCGGTCCGAGAGGTGGTACTCCGTCGGCGGGAATGGTGTGATCCATGGACCCGCAACCGCGAGGAAGAGGTGGACGGTTATGATGGCGAGACCTATCCGCCCGGTCTTGGTGCGAAGAATCAGAGACAGCAGATCGCGGGTCGCGCCCGCTGCCCTGGAAAGCGAAGACGCTCTTGTGCTGTCTGCGCGCAGTATGGAGTCGCCTGCCGCCATCAGGAAAGCCTCACTCTGGGGTTGAGCGCTCCGTACGCCAGGTCAGCGGCCAGGTTGCTAAACGCATAGACCGCCGCGATCACCATTGCGGTCGATTGCAGCATGATTATATCTCGCGTGTCTATCGC
>JAAXHZ010000046.1:0-6852 GCA_012270625.1 Dehalococcoidia bacterium
AAGTGGTCCTGGCGCGACCTTCGTTCGAGATGGGTGCAGGTGGCCGCTATCGCGATAGTGATTGCGGTCGGCACTGGGCTGTTCTCCGGACTGCGCAGCATGAACGTCTGGCGTGGACTCTCCAACGACGCCAGCTATGAGGCAGTCAACACTTTCGATCTGCGTGTTGCCCTGAGCGCGGGCAGCCTGGTCGATCGCGGCGCTCTACTCCACGAACTCTCCGAGATCGACTCCGACGCGGTAGCCGTGTCCGAAGAGCGCCTGATACTGCCGACCCAGGTCTCGATCGATACCGCGGGACAAACGATACTCGTACCGGGACGCATCGTGGGCGTGGACGTTGCCGACGGTGGCCCGCATGTGAACTCCCTGCACGCGCAGGTCGGCAGAAATCTCACTCCGCCAGATGCAGGATCGAACACGGTAACTCTTGAGCACAACTTCGCCAGGTTCTACGACCTGCCCGCTGAAGGCCCCGCTCTGCTCGCCGGCGCGGTCCCGGTCAGCTACGTGGGGCAGTCACTGTCGCCAGAGTACTTCTTCGTCATCACCCCGGAGGGCGGCATCCTTGCCCACTCCAATTTTGCTGCCATATTCACCTCCATAGAGACGGCCCAGCAGCTAACGGATATGGACGGGAAGGTCAATGACCTGATACTGAGACTGGCGCCAAGCGCCGACGAAGACGCTCTGTTCGACGCCATGAGCGACCGGTTCAGTGAGATGGGCGGCACTGTCACCCGGAGGCTCGACGATCCGTCCATCAGGCTCATGATCGAGGACGTCGAGGGTGATGAGCGGTTCAACACCGTACTTGCCATCGCGATTTTCGGTGGCGCGGTCTTCGCGGCTTTCAACCTTACAAGCCGCATAGTGGACTCGCAGAGGCGTGAGATTGGGATAGCGATGGCCCTCGGCGTGCCGCCGCCGCTGGTTGCGCTCAGACCATTGCTCTTCAGCGCACAGGTCGCGCTGTTGGGCGTGATATTCGGCATCGCCATGGGGATCGGCGTCGCGGAGGCCCTTGGAGCTTATCTGGCTGACTTTCTGCCGCTTCCCGATTGGCGAACGCCGTTCCAGTTTGGCGTATTCGCCGCTGCGGGCATCATAGGCTTTCTGGTCCCATTTCTCGCCACCGCCATACCGGTCTGGACTGGGGTCAGAGTCGTGCCAATTGACGCCATCAGGACCGGCCACCTCGCCAACCGAAAGGGGGGGATGCCCAAGCTGCTGTCACTGGTCAGGATTCCCGGACGGACCATTAGACAAATCCCGTTCCGGAACGTTGCCCGCGCCCCCCGACGGACACTGCTGACCGCGCTCGCGATCGGCGCCATAGTCACTATCATGGTGACAATCCTGGGAATGCTTGACTCATTCCTGGAGACCATCGACCGAGTCGGCGTGGAGACCGCGGGCATGTCCCCGGACCGTGTGGAGATCGCTCTTGATACCGTCTATCCAACGGACTCTCCGATCGTTCAGTGGGTAGTGGACTCACCGAGCGCGGGAAGCGCTGAGGCTGTACTCCGGCTTGGAGGGGCGATCTCACATGATGACGAGTCTTTCAACGTGTTGATTGAATTCATCGACTACGAAAGCGTGCTGTGGCGTCCGACCATCGTGGACGGCGCCCTCGACGAGTCTGAGCCGGGTGTCGTAATTTCAAAGAAGGCCGCTGACGATCTTGGAGTAAGCCCCGGAGACACGATCGAGCTTAGCCATCCCACGGTGTCCGGCGATGGCGTATTCAGCCTGAGAGAGTCCAGCTTGGAAGTGGTCGGAC
Organism: Dehalococcoidia bacterium; assembly: GCA_012270625.1. Next base: position 1,787 of record JAAXHZ010000046.1, read on the forward strand.
TTCATGGTAGCCCGATGAGAGTCGGCGTGTATGTGGACTGTCTCCACTGCGCGACTTTGGGGGTTGCGGGCATGACGAACATCGTCCAGGCCCTGCCTGCGGATGGTGTATCCGTGGACGCGCTCAAGAGCGAGCTGTTCGGCCTTCCGGGTGTGGCGTCCGTTCAAAAGGCGACGGCATCGAGCGATGTCTTCCAGGATCAGTTTGAGCAATACACAAGCCTCCTTGGGTTCATACTGGCGTTTGTGGTGCTGTTGGCGCTGCTGATTGCGTACAACACGGCCAGCATCAATATGGACGAGAGGCGTCGAGAGCACGCGACCATGCTGGCATATGGACTGCCGGCACGCGCGATACTCGGTATGGCGATGACCGAGAGCGCGGCGCTCGGAGTTATCGCGTCTGTCATCGGGCTGGCCGGCGGATACATGATGCTTCAGTGGATCGCCACCGTCCTGATGCCCGCTACGTTCCCGGATCTTGGACTTGAGATCGTGCTCAACCCGATCAGCCTCGTGGCCGTAGTGGCATTGACCGTGATCGCGGTCGCAGCCGCTCCTGTGTTTACCATACTCAGGCTGCGGAAGATGGACATTCCATCCACTCTCCGCGTCATGGAGTAGCAGGAAGTCCAGAGTCGGTAGATACAAGAGGGCGTCGAGCCAGGGTGCCAGCGCATTGATACAGCTAATATACGGAGATGACCTGGTCGGCGTCGAAGAGGCTCTAGCCGCGTTCACGGCTAACTCCGGCCCCGACGACCTGCGCGACGTGAACCACATATCCCTCCGCGCCGACGATCTCACACCCGACTCAGTGATGGCAGCCGCGTTCACAGTACCCTTTATGACTGACCGCCGCGTCGTCGTCGTCAAGGATCTGCTCGCGCGCTTCGAGCGCGCCAGATCGCGCAGGGGCGCCGGGCGGTCAGGCGGCTCGGCGCGCGATCCCCTGGGGGAGTGGTCAGGTCTAGTGGACCAGCTTGGTTCGATGCCACCCACGACGGACCTGGTCTTCGTGGACGGCGGGATCTCAGCCAACAACCCCATGCTCCGACGCCTGTCGCCCATGTCAGAGGTTCGAGAGTTCAGGATGCCCTCCGACCGCGACCTGCCCGGCTGGATAGCCAATCGCGCCAACAGGATCGGTGTGAACATCGACCGGGGCGCGTGCGCCGTTCTCGCGGACTCCGTCGGACGCCAGCCGATGCTGATCGACTCCGAGCTCCGCAAGCTCGCCCTCTACTGCGGGAACAGACCTGCTTCCGTGGACGACGTACGCGAAATGGTCTCATACGTGCGTGAGGCCAACATATTCCAGGCGGTTGACGCTGTAATCGACGGCAGAACCGATGTCGCTCTCAGATTGGTTGGCCGCATCATGGACGACGGCAGCCCGGCAGTCTATGTCATGACCATGATTGCAAGACAGATTAGACTTCTGCTCATGGCCAACGACCTGATGAGCAGGGGAGAGGCCCAGGATCAGATAGGGCGCCGAGTCCGCCTTTCGGGATGGGTGCTGAACAAGACGCTCCAGCAGGCGCGGCGCATGAGCCAGGAAAATCTCGAATACATGCACGGCCGGCTCGTAGAGACGGACCTCATGCTCAAGACGAAGCCCATCGACGAGCAACTAGCGCTGGAGATGCTGATTGCCGAGTTGACTACGCGCCGCTATTGACCCCAGACCGGTCGCAGGTACTTTGTGATGGACTAGATCGTAAAGCTGTCCATCAGCTCCGAGACCGACCTTGCGGGAGCCTTCTGCGAAATATCGTCGATGCGCTGGTCGAATGTCGGGCGGTCGCTGTCCCGGTACACTACTCCGAGGGGCACTCCTGGGGCCGAGGCTATCTGGAAGGCTGCCTCGGAATCCGTCTCGTCATAGTCGTCAGGAATATCGTACGCGATCCCGGGGATGCCCTTGCGACGGTTGCCCCTTAGCAGGTCGTAAGTATTATTGTATTCGGTGCATGGGGACTGGACGTGGACGATGGCGAAACCGGGATGTTCCATCGCCTCTGACATCATGGCGGACATTGGGCGGACCTGGCTGGACATCGCGGAAGCTATGTACGAGACGCCCATGCTCAGATACATCTGGAACGGGTTGAGCTTCTCTTCAGCTTTGCCGAACGGGGTAGAGCTGGTAACAACGCCAAGCTCGGTCGTCGGGGAGCTCTGACCTTTGGTGAGACCGTAAACGCCATTGTCCATCACCACTGCGGTGACGTTCAGGTTCCTCGCCGCCTGTGGGGCGATGTGCTCGAATCCGATGCCTAGGAAATCGCCATCACCCGCGACGACGATGACGTTTAGATCGGGACGCGCCATCTTTACGCCCATGGCGATCGGCAGTGACCGGCCGTGAATTCCGTGGAAACCGTATGGCTGCTCGTCGCTTTCGAGCATGTGCACCATGTTGCCGGAGCAACCGATTCCAGCCACGACCACGTTGTTCTCCATCGGCGCCTCTATCTCTGAGACGCGCTTTTGGAGCGCGCCCTCCAGCGCGCGGCGAACACCGAAGTCGCCGCAGCCTGGGCACCACTTGAAATCGTACTCGGGGTTTTTTGTGGTCATGCTGGCACACTCTCCTTCTGTTGGATGCCGGCCTTCTCAGATATGGCCCGCACGAGGTCGTTGGTCTTGAATGGAAGTCCGGTAATCTGCGTGACGGACTCGGCCTTGATTCCGAGCGTCCTCAGATGCGCGGACATCTGGCCCATGAAGTTCAGCTCTGGGACAATCACCAGGTCCTTGGTCATAAGCTCTTCCACTAAACCGGAGGGCAGCGGGTTGAGGAACATGGTGTAGTACCACCCCAGGTCTGCGCCATGCGCCGTGAGCTCTCGCCACGCGCCGAGGGTCGGCCCTTTGGAGCCGCCCCAGGGCATTAGCGCGATACTAGCCGACGTGTTCTCTCGCTCGTACGAGCCGTCCGTCAGCAGGTCTAGCTTGCTGAACCTGCGTGTCGTCATCTGGATGTGGCGCTCAGGCCTGTGGGTGGTGTCCCCCATGCCGTCGTGCTCAGAACCGTTCGCGACGTATGCCCCCGGCCCGCCGGGTATGGGCATGGGCGACAGTTCCCAGCTCTCGTACCTGTGATAGCCGTTCGTGCCCTGGTAGGTCTTTCTGCCTTCGACCTCGATCTTGGAAAGGTCGGGCTTGGGAATGTTCTGGTTGCGCTCCGACAGCATGTGCTCGCTGAGGATCACCACCGGCCCCTGGTATCTCTCAGCCCAGTTCAAGGCGTGGATGGAGGCGTAGAAGCACTCTTCCACGGTGCCGGGCGCGATTATGGGCATCTGGACGTCGCCGTGCCCCGGGTACATCGCTGTCATCAGGTCCGACTGCTCCGTCTTGGTAGGCAGTCCGGTGGATGGCCCGCCCCTCTGGATGTCAGCGACCACGAGCGGAATCTCAGCCATCCACGCAAGCCCCAGCCCCTCGCTCATAAGCGAGAAGCCCGGCCCGGCGGTGCCGGTCATCGCCTTCTTTCCCGCGAATCCGGAGCCGACTATGCTCGTGATCGACTCGATCTCTGACGTGGCCTGGTACACGAACTTGTCCGGCCCGGCTAGGTTGTTCTCCAGCCATACCAGCAGCGACGTGGCCGGCGAGATCGGATACCCGACGTAAACGTCCAGTCCAGCCGCGAGCGCGCCCAGACCAAGCGCCTGATTGCCGTTGATTAGAATCTGATCTATGCCCGGAGGGATGGGATCAGCCAGCTCTCCGAGGCTGAATCCGCTCTTCTCCGCCTCTGCTCGTCCGAGGCCGAGCGCCTGGTGGTTCGACTCGATGATCTGCTGGTCGTTCGGACGCCCACGAGTGAACCGCTTGGTCACGAAGTCTTCGAGTATCTCCTGCCGGATGTTTACCAGATAGGCAAGCGCGCCCATCACGACCATGTTCGCCGCGCGCGCGTTGCCCGTCGAGCGGGCCAGCTCATCGAACGGCATCCCAAAACTCTTGCCGTCCGGCTCGAGATCGACTTCCTCGGAGTTGAATATGATGACCCCAGAGTCCGAGACCTCGTCCTTGTGGGTCTCATAGGCGTACTCGTTGAACGCCACGAGCACGTCCAGCTCGTCGCCCGAGCTGAGCACCTCCTCTGTGGAGATGCGTGTCTGGGTCCAGACAGGGCCGCCCCTGATCTGGGATGGGAACGTCGAGAACGTCTGCACGTGGTATCCCACCTGCGCGTTTGCTTGGGCGAAGCCTTCGGCAGACGTCACGACGCCCGCGCCGCCCTCTCCGGCGAACCGGACTACGAAATCTGTCTTCTTCAATTCATTCACTCCCCGCTAGCCTTAGCCGCGCTCGACGAATGTGGTGCGCGTCGCCACTCGTTGCAGTTACCTGAGAATGGTGTCATTCGATACACGCGCGGCGGGTGGCGTGTCTTCAAACAGTACGGCCCTCCGGAGCGTCGTCTGGCGGGCCGCTGAATTACCTCGATGGTCAGTGGGCAATTGGTGTGCTGTGGCGCTTCTGCGGCTGGCGACTCACGAGGTCGCGCTGTGTCGGTCGCATCTGCCGTACCTCAAAATATATCAGGCGAGATTTTGGAGTGTCAATCGCGTGAAGGGCTGAGAGAATTTCATTAGTCTCAATTTGAGGAATCACGGGTGGCCCTTATCCCTATCTCTCACTCCTAAGAAAAGCCCCTATCCCCTCTGACAGCACAACCTTTGGCTCCCACCCGATCACTGCCTTCGCCTTCGAGCAGTCCGGCGACTTCCGAAGCTCCTCGAACTCGCCCCTGGGGTTGGGGTAGATGTGCTCGACTTCGCCGCCGATCATCTCAGCGATCTTGTTCACCGACGTCTCCTCGTTGGGACCGATGTTCAGCACGGTGTTCTCCCCTGAGGGCAGGTCAGCCGACGCCGCCAGCACGTTCGCCCGCACCACATCGAACACGTGCGTGTAGCTTCGCGTCTGTTGACCGTCTCCGTAGATCGTCAGCGGCTTTCCCTCGTCCCTCAGCTTCAGAAAGCGGGGGATGACCAGCACATAGGCGCCCTTCGTCGTCTGGCCTGGCCCGTACACGTTGAAGTA
>JAAXHZ010000046.1:7004-13644 GCA_012270625.1 Dehalococcoidia bacterium
ACGCTCGACGACGATGAGTACACGACCCTGCCTACACCATTCTCCCGCGCCGCCTGCAGCACGTTCAGCGTGCCGTTCACATTGACCTCGTGTGTGCCGACAGGGTCGTCAATCGACCGAGGCACACGCGCCCAGGCTGCCGTGTGGAACACACAGTCCGCTCCCTCAGTGGCCGATGTGACGAGATCGAGGTCCGTCACCGATCCTTCGACCAGCGTAGCCGCCGGATTGACACCCCTTCCCTTGTTCGTCGAGAGGTCGTCCACCACCACGACGTCATGACCAAGACCCAAGAGCCTGTCCACAAGGTGCGAGCCAATAAACCCGCATCCGCCAGTAACGACGTATTTCATGTCTAGAGATGCCTCCTGAAGAGGGACAGAAAGCGAATATCAAACACGGAAGTCATGCTAACATACCATCGGTGGTCAACCCAGACTTGCAGCAATAGCCCATGAGGGATTTCGCCTACGTAATTCGATATCTGTACTCAGCCCTGCGCTGGCGGCTGTTCGTCTGGCTCATGCTGATCGTTCTGTCATCGGTGCTGGAGGGCGTCACTCTCGGGCTGTTCCTGCCGATAATAGCCGGTGCCGACTCCGACGCGCCCCTGCAGCGGCTGTTTACGACCGCATTCGACTATGTCGGCATCCAGTACACCCTGCCGCTCGCTCTTGGAGCGATGATCGCCCTCTACGCGCTCAGAACCGCGCTGGTAGTGACTCAGGAGATATTCGTCGCCAGGCAGATCGCCGGCCTCATGGTCCAGATTAAGTCGAAGATGGTCGGCCAGCTTCTCCGAGCCGACTACCAGTACTTCACGAAACGGGGCGTCGGATTCTTCAATAACGCTGCCACCGTCGAGTTCACCAACCTCACCAACGCCTTCGACCGCTGTACTCGAGCGACGGTGGCAGCCGGCTTCACCGTTACCTACGTCGCGCTGGCGCTGGTCGTCAATCCGGTGTTGGCTGTCGCTTTCATTGTCTTCGCGGTGCCCGCGTACTTCCTGCTCAGAGCCGTCTTCCGAATTGTCCAGCGCGTCTCGATTCTTAACACCGAAAACAACTCCCTTCTCCAGTCCCACCTGATCCAGACACTCAACGGCTTCAAGTACTTCAAGGCGACCGCCTCCACAACTGGGATATGGCGGGCGGTTTCGTCTGCCATCCGCGAGCAGGGGCGCCTGCTCTACGATCAGCGCCGCCTGGAGTCGCTTGTGCGCAACGGAATAGACCTGCTGACAGTTCTGCTCATCGCTGTGCTGCTGCTGTACTACGTCGAGGTCGTGGGCACAGCCTTCGTGGAGATGGTGTTCGTGCTGGTTATTCTGCGCCGCACGGTGTCGTTCGCGCAGACTGCCCAGAGGTCGTTCCAGCAGTTCCTGGACTTCTCTGGAAGCATCAGGCTGTTCCGGGGACTGGAAGTCGAGCTGTCCGAAAACGAAGAGGTATTTGAGACAGGCTCCGTGTCGCCGGACTTCGATCTGCCCATCCGACTGGACAACGTCTCATTCAGGTACGATGGATCGGAGCCGGTTCTTGACAGCGTCAGCCTCGTGATACCACCCAGGCGCAAGGTGGCATTCGTCGGCGCGTCGGGAGCTGGAAAGACGACGCTCGCCACCCTTCTCACAGGGATACTCCGCCCGACGTCCGGCGTGATTTCGATTGGAGGCATCCCGTACAGCCGGATCGACCAGGACAGACTGCGGGAGGGGATCGGGTACGTCACCCAAGAGAGCGTGATATTCAACGACACGGTCCACAACAACGTGAGTCTCTGGGATGAACACAGTGGCTCCCTGGAGAAAGTCAGACCCGCGGCAAGAGCGGCCCACGCATCTGAGTTCGTCGAGGACCTTCCATACGGCTACGATACACTCCTCGGAGACAACGGGATGAAAATATCGGGCGGACAGCGCCAGAGGGTCTCGATAGCGCGAGAGCTATATAAAGACGTGCGAGTCCTCATATTCGACGAGGGCACCAGCGCGCTGGACACCGAGGCCGAGAGGATCATTCAGGAAAACATCGACGAGCTGCGGGAGAACACCACACTCATCCTGATCGCCCATCGGCTGTCCACCGTCAGGAACAGCGACATGATATTCGTGCTGGAGGACGGCAGAATCGTCGAGCAGGGCACTTACGACTATCTGTACGCAATGGGCGGCAGGTTCGCCGAGATGGTCGATCAGCAGGCCCTAAACAATGACTTTGGAACTAAGAGGGTGTTTCCAAAGGTGATTTCCCAAGGACCTCCTCTCCCTTGAGGGAGAGGATTGAGGTGAGGGTGAAAGCGCTGGCAGGGGACTCCCCCCTCATCCTGGCCTTCTCAGCGGACGCTTCCGTAGATCGTCACCTGGAATTACTGACCGGCAGCACAAACTGAGCCGTATCTATGCCAGAGCGAACGACTCGACATGTCATGCCGTCCGCGGCAATCGTCTCGAACTCCGACACCAACATCTACCGCTTTCGCGCCCCCATCATGCGGAAGCTCCTGGATGCCGGCGTTCTGGTGTACGCCGTAGCGCCTCCGGGCCGCTTTGTGGCCGACATCGAGAGCATGGGAGTCGAATTCGTCCCCTGGAGCCTCAACCGCAGAAGCCTGAATCCATTTCTGGAGCTCGGGTCCCTCGTCGAGCTGATCAGGATTTATCGCCGTCTCAAGCCAAGTTTGGCTCAGCACTTCACGGTCAAGCCAAACGTGTACGGAGCCATAGCCGCCAGGATTGCGGGCGTGCCCCTCGTATTTGGAGGGGTCACTGGTCTGGGTACGGCGTTCGCGTCAGGCGGGACACTGCGTCCCATCCTCCGCTCATCCGTGACGCTCCTTTACCGGATTGCCACAGCGTTGAGCGACCGCGTGATCCTCCAGACTGAGCACGATGCCCGCCTTCTGTACGGGGAGTCATGCACCGAGAAGGCGCTGGTGATACGTGGCGGCTCCTCCGTTGACCTGGCCACTTTCAATCAGGATTCCGTGTCTTCTGCGGATCGCAGCAAGATCGAAGCAGACTTGGGAGTCCAGGCCGGCGACCTAGTGGTAACGATGGCCTCTCGTCTCCTGTACGACAAAGGCGTCTCTGAGTACGTCGAAGCCGCCAGAGCGCTCAGGTCCAAGCGGTCGGATACGCACTTCGTTCTGGCAGGGGAGAGAGATCCCGGCAATCGCGACTCGGTCACGAGCGACGACCTCGACCAGTGGGTGAAAGAGCGCGACATTCTGTACGTCGGGTATCGCGACGATATGCCGCTGCTCTTGGTGACCTCGGACATCGTCGTGCTTCCCACGTACTATCCAGAAGGAATCCCCCGCGTCCTGATAGAAGCTGCCGCCATGTCCAGACCGATAGTATCGACCACGATACCCGGTGTCGCTGAGATCGTGGAAGACGGCGTCAACGGCGCTCTCGTCCTACCTAGAAATGCAAATGCGCTCGCATCAGCTATCGAGGAGCTTCTGGACAACCCCAGTCTGCGATCCGAATACGGCGCGGCGGGCCGACTCAAAGCGGAAAGAGAGTACGATGATCGCGTTGTCGCCCAGAGATACGTTGAGGAGTATCAGAAAGCGTGGATGAAGGCCCGCTCTCGCTGAGGGGGTTTAGAGGGTGTTTCCAAAGGTGATTTCCCAAGGGCCTCCTCTCCCTTGAGGGAGAGGATTGAGGTGAGGGTGAAAGCGCTGGCAGGGGACTCCCCCTCATCCTATCCTTCTCCCGCTGGGAGAAGGGATTTTAGAAACACTCTCTTAGATGTCCCGCCCCAGGTTCGTGAGAAACTCGGCGTTGTGCTTGGACTTGCGAAGATGTCCGAGCAGCTTTTCGGTGGACTCTCCAGGGTACTTTTCGTCCGACGAGATCATCGACACCATCCGGCGCAGCAGCCAGATCTGCTTGAGGGTGGCCTCGTCGAGCAGCAGTTCCTCCCGCCGTGTGCCGCTTCGCGCGATGTCGATTGACGGGTAGATCCTGCGCTCGGCCAGGCGCCGGTCGAGGTGGACCTCCATGTTGCCGGTGCCTTTGAACTCTTCGTAGATAACGTCGTCCATGCGGCTGCCGGTATCGACCAGACACGCCGCCAGAATGGTCATACTGCCGCCCTCCTCGGTGTTGCGCGCCGCGCCGAAGAACTTCTTCGGTGGGTACAGAGCAACCGGGTCCATGCCGCCGGACAGCGTACGTCCGCTGGTCGGGACAGCGAGGTTGTAGGCCCTCGTGAGCCGCGTGATGCTGTCCAGCAGGATCAGCACGTCCGTACCCGCTTCCACCAGCCGCTTTGCCCGTTCTAGAACCATCTCCGCGACCTTACAGTGGTCTTCCACCGGCTCGTCGAAGGTCGAGCTGTACACTTCGCCGTGGATCGAGCGCCGCATGTCGGTCACTTCCTCTGGACGCTCACCGATGAGGGCCACCATGATATGCACGTCCGGGTGGTTTGCGGTGATGCCCGCGGCGATGTCCTTGAGAATCGAAGTCTTGCCCGCCTTCGGCGGCGACACGATCAGGCCGCGCTGTCCGCGTCCTATCGGGGCAAGCAAATCGATGAGACGTGTGGAGAGATTGCGGGGAGTGGTCTCTAGCTTCAGTCGCTCGATCGGGAATATCGGTGTCAGACCTTCGAACTTCGGACGGTTGCGAGCCGAGTCCGGCTTGACACCGTTCACCTGCTCCACGCGGACGAGGCCGAAGTAGCGCTCGCCGTCCTTCGGAGGGCGCAACCTGCCGACCATGTGGTCGCCTGTCCTGAGTCCGAAGCGCCGGATCTGCGACTGTGACACGTACACGTCGCTCGCGCTGGAGGCGCCCGCGTCCTGTCTCAGGAATCCGTAACCGTCGTTGACGATCGACAGGATACCGGCAGCCGTGATCGGTCCCGTCTTTTCGGCAACCGCCTTGGCCACGCGCGTCACCAGGTCGTGACGCTTGTTCGAGCCGTTTTCGCTCGCTCCGAACTCTGTAGCAATGCGAACGAGCTCGTCGTTGGACTTGGTCATAATCTCCGAGAGATTCATTGTTTTTCTCCGACGGATAGCATATTCAGACTCTCTGCGCTGGGGATTCAATCGCGTTGGTCTGTAGTGGTAGTGGTCGCAGCGCGCCAAACGGACCGGGGGCGGTGCGCTCGCAGCTTCGACGGCGATGTTAAAGGGTCTTTGCCGGAGAGCGTGGGAGGAAATCTAAGAACGGATCAGTAACGATAGTATCACATATAAATGGGTTATTCCAACTAAGATCCCTCGCCGATCCAGAATGGCGTAGGAAGTCGGCGCTGACCGCCTTCTCTCACCACACTCTTCGCGACTCCTACAAACTCCCTGAACAACGGATGTGGCCTGTCCGGACGCGACAGGAATTCTGGGTGGAACTGCGTCCCCACCATGAACGAGGCTGGCGCGTACTCCATGATCTCTATCAGCTCACCGTCTGGGGAAATCCCCGTCGGCCAGAGACCGACTTCCCCAAATCTCTCACGGTAGCGGTTGTTGACCTCCCACCTGTGGCGATGTCGCTCCTCGACCCTCTGCGTTCCGTACGCGCGCTCGGCCCAGGTGTCCGGCACCATAACGCACGGGTAAAGCCCGAGACGCATGGTTCCGCCCATTTCGGTAACGTCCTTCTGGCTCTGCATCAGATCTATGACTGGATGGGAAGTGTCCGGGTCCATCTCCGTGGAGTTCGCGCCGTGCAGCTCCAGCAGGCTGCGCGCGATCTCTACGACCATGACCTGCAACCCAAGGCAGAGACCGAGGTACGGCACGTCGTGTTTGCGAGCGTACCGGACCGTTTCGATCATGCCTTCGACGCCGCGCGGACCGAAGCCGCCGGGCACTACAATGCCCGCAGCTGACTCCAGGAGCCGACCGGGGCCTTCCTGCTCGATCTGCTCCGAGTTGACCCAGTGCACGTCGATGTCTCTGTCTAAGTGCATTCCCGCGTGAAGCAGGGCCTCCTTCACCGATATATACGAGTCGCGAAGATCGACGTACTTGCCGACGATCGCTATCGGGAGGGTCTCCTTGGGCTCATGGATCGCCTCTACCATGTTCCGCCAGTCGGATAGATCGTCCCAGAACACACCGGGCCGGGCATCGTCAAAGACAGGCTTGCTGTCGAAAAGAAATGGGGGAATCGACGCGCCCAGTCCCAGGCTCTTGAGGACCAGGTCCCCAAGCCCCTCGTCCTGAAGGATCAGTGGCACCTCGTAGATACTCGAGACCGTCGGCAGCGTAAGCACTGCCTCGTTGGGGACGTCGCAGTGTATGGAGATCTTCTTCTTGATGTCTTCGTCAACATCGTAGTCTGAGCGGCACAGGATGGCGTCAGGCTGGATGCCGATGCTCCGAAGCTCACGGACCGAGTGCTGAGTCGGCTTGGTCTTGAGCTCGTCCGTGGATGAGATGTAGGGCAGATAGGTGACGTGTATGTAGTACACGTTGTCGCGCCCGACCTCGTTGCGCATCTGTCGGATCGCTTCGAGGAACGGCAGGCCCTCTATATCGCCGACCGTGCCGCCGACTTCGACCACGATTACGTCGGCGTCTGAGTCATCCGCCAGCTCCAGGATGCGCTGCTTGATCGCGTCGGTGACGTGGGGAATCGCCTGGATAGTTCCTCCCAGAAATTCGCCTCGCC
>JAAXHZ010000047.1 GCA_012270625.1 Dehalococcoidia bacterium
GTCCCGTACCTGGGATCAACCAGTTCGCGGTAACGACGCTGAACGGCTCGCCGATAGAGGGACCGCTGGCGATAATGGGTCAGCGGCTGATGAACCCCCCGACGGTGGAGGGGTGGCACACCGGTCACGAGTGGATCGACTCCGGGACGCTCAGCGAACGTATCGGGTTCGTGGAGAGCCAGTTCGCGGATGTGAACAAGCCCGGCGTCAGGGAGATGGTGGAGCGCGCTGGCAGCCTGGACGAGGATCCGACGCAGCTAGTGAACCGCTGCCTTGACCTTCTGGGCGGAATCAGGGTGAGCGATCAGACGTACGGATCGCTCGTAGAGTACGCAACGGAGCTGAGCGGGATGAAGTCGGACAAGACCGTGGGAGTCCACAATCTCCTTCAGATGACCGCCTCCACCGTTGACTATCAGTTCGAGTAGCCCTTAAAGCTGGACATATAAGAGACGCAAGAGCGCCAGATTGAAGCTGGACACGTAAAACAGGCTCAGCCAGACCCACGAGGAGAGAGATGACTACAAAGAGCGCAGAGAAGAAGACGCTGGTGGTGGTGCAGCTAACCGGCGGCAACGACTTCATGAACACGATCGTGCCTTATACGAGCGAGCACTACTACGACGCCAGAACCAAGGTGGTGATGAACCAGGACGAGGTTCTGCCGATCAACGACACTCTGGCGATCAACCACAACGCCGCGCCGTTCAAGCGACTGTACGACGAGGGCAAGATGGCGATCATCCAGGGCATCGGCTATCCGAACTCGAACCGGTCTCACTTCCGCGGCATGGACATCTGGCACACGGCAGAGCCGGACCGAGTGGGAAACGAGGGCTGGCTGGGACAGGCGATACGTGAGCTCGACCCAAACGCTGAGAACGTGCTGACCGGAGTCAACATCGGGATGGGCTTGCCAAGGGCCATGGCGGTGAACGGCGTGCCGGTTACGTCGGTAGGCGACCTCGAGAGCTACGGTGTAATGACCCGCATAGAGCAGGAGCAGCTGCGCGACAAGGCTCTTGAGGCGTTCAAGGGCATCTACGGCCAGGCGATCGGGACCGGCCCGGTGGCGGACTACATCGGCCAGACCGGTCTGGACGTGCTCAAGGGCGCGGACATGCTAGCGGACGTCGCGGGACAGTACGAGTCGTCAGTCGAGTACGCGGACAACCAGATAGCAAAGAGCATGAGAGACATCGCGCGGATCCACTTTGCTGATCTCGGCACGCGTATCTTCTACACGTCGCACGGCGGCTATGACACACACGCGAACGAGATGCCGACGCATCCCAAGCTGATGAACGAGCTTTCGGGTGCGATCTCGGACTTCATGGACGACCTCGAAGAGCACGGCCGTGCCGAGAACGTGACCATCTTGGTGTTCACCGAGTTCGGGCGCCGGATGCGCGACAACGGCAGCGGCACAGATCACGGTTCGGGCGGAGGCGCGTACATGCTCGGTAAGAACATTCGTGGCGGGCTGTACAGTGAGTACCCATCGCTTGACCCGGCGGACTGGGAGCATGGTGAGGATCTGAAGCACACAATCGACTTCCGGGGCATCTACGGCACGGCGCTGGAACAGTGGCTCGAAGTGGACGCGAAGCCGATTGTGAAGGGTGAGTTCGAGCAGATCTCGCCGTTTGTGAACTAGTGGAGGCTGTGAGGGGTGAGGGTGAAAAGTACGAATGCCTACCCCTCTCAGCCTTCAGAGAGAAGGGGAAGCTGTCCCGAGTAGGAGAATAGAGGCATGAGCAGGCCACACGGATTGCTTCGAGCCGGATACCCGTATCTGAGGACACTGGGTATGCGGCGAGTAACTAACTTCCCGTCGGACATCGCGTTTCCGGATGGTGACCAAGCGTACATCCTGATGAGGTCCGAGGGTGCGGCGACTATCAGAATCTGGCCGCTTGACGACATGGACGCCCTGACCGACGACCTAAAGGGCTTCGGCAGCTACGGCGCCGACGACGGACAGATGGTGTGGCCGGTGCATCTCATCACCGATGGACAGGGCCACCTGTACGTGAGCGATGAGGCGACTCACCGGATCACCAAGTTCGACAAAGAAGGCGAGTTCATCTCCAAGTTCGGGGTCCGGGGCGACGGTGATGGTGAGTTCGACGGTCCGACTGGAATCGCATTCGATCCTGACGGCAACCTGGTCGTGGTGGACTCCAATAACCACCGCGTACAGAAGTACACCGAGGATGGCAAGTATCTCGGCGGATTCGGGACGCGCGGCAGCGGCCCAGGGGAGTTCGATCTGCCGTGGGGCGTGCACATCGATGAGCTTGGCGACATCTACGTCGCGGACTGGGGCAACAATAGGTTCCAGGTGTTCAGCGCCGATGGTGAATTGAAGAACGTCGTGGGGAAATCTGGGTCCGGCGAGGCGGAGTTCGACAGGCCGACTGGAATCGCGGTGGACGCGCACGGCGACATCTACGTTGCGGACTGGGGCAACAACCGAGTGCAGATGTTCAACGCGGAGGGACACTACCTGTGGAGCTTCCGAGGAGACGCATCGCTGTCGCGTGTAGCACGCCAGTACATGATGACAAACGCGGTCTCCAACAGGCTCCGAGAGATGGGACGCATCGAGCAGGAGAAGTACCTTCGGAGACCGAGGTCGGTCAGGATCGACAGCGAGTTCAGGCTGTTCATACCTGACTATGAGTCGTACCGGGTCCAGATCTATCAGAAGGACGCGATAGAACTGGACCGGACGCAGTTCGCCGCGCCTCTGCGAAACCCCACGCTGGAGGTTACGTAGGTCGGGGACGACGGTCCACCTTACCGGGTAATTTGATCCATCTGTGGCAGGCGGTCGTCAGGCTGACCTGCCACCATTGTTTTGAGAGGGCTGTCGGGAGGATGAAGAAATGCTGAAAGGTTTGCGGATCAGAAACTACCGGGTCTTCAAAGACCTAAAGGTGGATGGTCTGCATCGCATAAACCTGATTGCGGGAAAGAACAACTCGGGCAAGACAAGCTTGTTGGAGGCTATCTTCTTGCTAGCAGGGGGTAGAAACCCCCAATTGGCGGTCAATACGAATGTGATGCGAATGACAGGCCCTGATCCTATAGTAGCCACACCGCAGGCGCTCGAAAATACCTGGAAGCAGATGTTTCACTCGCTGGACACCGACATCCCCATCAGCATCGATGGCTGTCACGAGGTCCACGGACCGCTGGCGCTGAAGGTGTCTTTAGAGCCCTGGCAGGGGACGGAATCGCTCCCTCCTGCCAGTTTAGGCGGCGCCTCTCCGTCAGAAGTACCGGTTGGTCATTCACTGACGTTTCGATATAAGGGCAGTCCTGGTGACGACTCGCTGGGACAGATCCGTTTTAGGCCTACCGGTACAGGGGGAAGTGTGGATGTTAATCAGCCGGGTGTGTCCAATTCGCTAGAGGCAAGAATTATTCTGTCGCGTTCTGGAAATGTCCAAGAGGATGCCACACTGCTGGGCAAACTGAGGACGCAGAAGCGGGGCGATCTGCTGCTGGATGCTCTGAGGGTGATCGAACCTAATCTGGAGAGCGTCGAGGACAGCTTTGCCAGTAGTGTACCGATGATCTGGGGTGATGTCGGCCTGTCGGAGCTCGTGCCGCTGCCGGTTATGGGCGAGGGAATGACACGACTCGCTAGGATCGTGCTGGGCATATCCGCTGTGCCCGGAGGCGTTCTGCTGGTGGACGAGATCGAGAACGGGATTCACCATTCGGTCATGTCCAAAGTGTGGAAGGCAGTCAGCGCCGCCGCGAAGCAGTTCGACGTTCAGGTGTTTGCGACCACGCACAGCTATGAGTGCTTCGAGAACGCTGTCAATGCTCTTGGAGCGGAAGGGTTCAAGTTCTTCAGGGTAGGAAAGACGAGGAGTGGCGAGGACGAGGCTGTGATGTACAGTCCGGAGATGATCGACGTGGCTATTCGGCATTACATGGAGGTTCGTTGATAATGCCTCCACCCCGGCATTTGGAAGCCTCTACGCAGTTACTCGTTGAGGGGAATGACCAGAGGAATTTCTTTGAGGCGTTCGTAGCTTATCTGGGAATCAGTAGAATCCAGGTCCAAAACTTTGGTGGTGTCAATGACCTCGCCGGATTCATGATGAATCTGGTAGCGATGGGTGAGCTTTGGGATGGTGTTCAGAGCATCGGCATCGTTCGAGATGCCGAACTATCAGCGTCATCGGCGTTTCAGAGTGTACAGGGTTCTTTAGCGAAAGCTGGTCTATCAGTCCCGGATAGACCGGGCGAACCCACAAACTCCCTGCCGTCTATAAACGTGCTTATACTACCGGATGACGACAATGCCGGTATGCTCGAAACGCTTCTGTGCAGAACATTCGAGGATACGCCTATAGGCGTCTGTATCGAGTCTTTCTTCGGATGTGTCAGCGCTGAAACGGGCGAGGGACTCCATCGACCGGACAAGGCTCGCGCCCACGCATATATCGCTACGCAGCGCGACCCGCATGTCTCGGTTGGGGTAGCCACTCAACGTGGTTATTGGTACCTCGACCACGCTGTCTTCAACGGCGTCCATAATTTTCTGAGATCACTGTAAGGACTTGAGTGAGATGACCAGCCAGAGTGATCGTCGCGCCGCGTTGTCCAAGATAAGGATCTGCGACTTTACCGGGCAGTTGGCGGGTGCTGGGGCGACTCGGGTGCTAGCTGCGTTCGGGGCGCAGGTGATTCGAGTCGAGGACAGGCTCCGACAGGGTCAGTGGGACATCTTCAGGGGCAACGGGCCGTGGCTCGATGACCGGAGGGGGATCAACCTCGGCGGCACGTTCAACAACCACAACGTGGAGAAGCTGGGCGTTACGCTGGACATGCGAAAGCCGAAGGCCAAGGAGGTACTCGAGGAGCTGATCTCGGTCAGCGACGCGGTCACTGAGAACTTCTCGAAGGGTGTGCTGTCGCGGTGGGGATTCTCATACGAGGAGATGGTCAAGATCAAGCCGGACATCATCTACGTGTCCAACTGTGGTTTCGGTCACGTTGGACCATACTCTGAGTTCAAGACGTGGGGACCTATCGTGCAGGCGGTGTCGGGTCTGACATTCCAGTCCGGGCTGCCAGATATGCCTCCAGCGGGTTGGGGATACTCGTACATGAACCACACGGGTGGCTACATGATGGCTATCGCCATCCTGATGGCGCTCTATCACCGTCACAGGACAGGCGCGGGACAGTGGATCGACATGTCCTGCACCGATGGGGCGGCTGCGCTCAACGGTCCGGCTCTGCTCGATTACACGGTCAACGGCATTCCCGCAAGGCGGCCCGGCAGCCCCAACAGCAATCGCAGCATCTATCCGAAGATGGCTCCGCACGGAATATACCGATGCGAGGGGGACGACAACTGGGTCGGCATCGCGGTGCGGAACGATGACGACTGGCGAACGCTCTGCGATGTGATCGGATCCCACGATATGGCGTCTGACGATCGGCTGGCGAGTGTCGAGGGGCGCATGGAGCGTCACGACGAAATCGACGAGCGGATCGAGGCGTGGACGTCGGTCAGAGCGCCTATGCAGGCGATGAATGCGCTGCAAGCCATGAGAGTCCCCGCCGGAGCGGTGCAGCGTCCATCTGACCGGATCGACAACGATCCCAACACCAGGGAGTGGGGGCTGTTCCCCACGGTCGATCATCCTGAGATGGGGAAGGTGAGGGTGGATGGAATGCCGATCAATCTGTCGGAGACACCGGCTCGGATCGAGAGAGGCGGCCCGACGCTGGGTCAGCACAACCGGCAGGTCTTCGGTGGAGTGCTCGGTATGGAGCAGGCGACCGTCGATACGCTGACGGAAGAGGGGGTCTTCTAGCGTGCAGGGTCATATCGGTCAGGGGGTTTTGGACGGCGTCCGCGTGCTGGAGGTGGGCGGCGAGATCGGCGCGTGGTGCGGTAAGCTGCTCGGCGATATGGGGGCCGATGTCATCAAGGTAGAGCCGCCAACGGGCGATCCCACCAGGAGCTACGAGCCGTTCTACGAGAATCGGCCCGGGCCGAACAGGAGCCTGTTCTTCTGGCACTACAACACCAGTAAGCGGAGCGTGACGCTCGACCTGGAGCATGACAGAGGGACCGAGATATTCAAGAGGCTCTCGGTACAGGCCGACGTTGTCGTGGACAGCTGCCCGCCGGGTTACTTGGACTCGGTGGGCATTGGCTACGAGGATATCGTGAAACAGTCGCCGGGCGTGGTCATGGCTTCGATCACCCCGTTTGGTCAGTCGGGGCCGTACAGGGACTATGAGAGTACCGATCTAACCGCGCTGGCGTTTGGGGGGCCGGTGTGGAGCTGCGGGTACGACGACCACTTGATCCCTCCGGTCAGAGGAGGAGGCAATCAGGCATACCACATAGTCTGTCACTTCGCGATTATGGGAATAATGACCGCGCTCATTCATCGCCAGTTCACGGGTGTCGGACAGTACATAGACGCCAACATGCACGCCGCGGCGAACGTGACCACTGAGGGGGCGAGCATCAACTGGCTGGTTGCAGGAGATACGGTGCAGCGCCAGACAGGCAGGCATGCGTCTGTGGTACCGACCGCTGACGGCCAGGTGCTGTGCAGGGATGGGCGTTACGTGAACGTCGGAATAGGCGCACGCACCGAGGAGCAGTGGATACATCTGCTGGCGTGGCTGGAAGAGGAGGGGCTGATAGAAGACTTGGGCGAGTTCCTAGCCTATCCGAGCCGGGAGGCGATGCGGCGTGGCGACCGGGACGCGCGGGAGCAGCAGCAACGGGTGGCAGAGGTGATGCGCGAGCTGGCTCGAAAGACGGATGCCGACGTGCTGTTCAAGCGGGCTCAGGAACTGGGATTCCAGTGGGGGATAGTCAACTCGCCCGAGGACGTATTGGAGGACCCTCACTTCCAGGCACGCGGGTTCCCTGTGGAAGTCGAGCATCCTGAGCTGGGCAAGAGCTTCGTGTACGCGGGCGCTCCGTACCAGCTGCCCGAGTCGCCGTGGGCAATACGTCGGCGTCCTCCTCTGCTGGGCGAGCACAACCGAGAAGTCTATGTCGGCGAGATGGGGATGTGCGTGTGCGAGTTGGAGGAGCTGAAGTCAAAGGGAATCGTGTAAATTCGCCCTTGTGATGCTTTTCACACGATATATTGAATGAATTCTACCGATTCGATTGTGCATTTCTGAACAAAATTGACATTCCGTCACAGTTGGCTACACTGAATATATAGGACACACCAGTGGACACCGGAGGCCGATCGTGATGACGAATATCATTCGAAGTCGAAGACCGGACGCCGAGCCAGCTGTGCTGATGGGGTCTTTCATGCCCTTTGCCGGCGTGCGGTACTACAAGCTTCTCACAAACGTGGACGCCGCGCTTGGTCAGGCGCGGATCGGTTCGGTTGGGTGGCGGGCTGAACAGCCTGCGGCCAGACAGAACGCTCGAAGAGAAGTGGTTAGCGTATAACGAGCCACCTTACCTCAAGCTGCGGAAGGCAGCGCGAATGTCTTCGGCGAGTAGCTGCGGCTCCTCTGCCGCGGCGAAGTGACCGCCGCTGGGCATCTCGGTGTAGCGGGCCAGGTTGTAGAACCGCTCGACCCACTCCCTGGGCGGATAGCTGATCTCGACCGGGAACTTGGCGAACGCCGTTGGGACTGTCACCTGGTTGTCCGGGGTTAGCTGCGATGGGGCCTTGCCGCTTTCGTAGTAGAGGCGGACCGACGAGCTTATCGTCTGCGTGGCCCAGTAGATCGTGAGGTGCGTGAGGAGCTCGTCCTTGCTGAAGCGCGATTCGACGTCACCGCCGCAGTCGCTCCAGGTGCGCCACTTCTCTACTATCCATCCGGCCAGGCCCGCTGGCGAGTCGTTCAGGCCGTAGGAGAGAGTCTGCGGCTTGGTGCGGTGCTGATGCCCATAGGCGCCCTCGGCTTGCTGCCACCACTCGCGATGAGCAAGAAATTCTTTCTCTGCGTCGGAGAGCTGGCCTTCTGGTGGAATTGGGGATCCACCTGAGGCGGCGGTAAGGTGGATTCCGCTCACAGTCTGGGGGAAGTTCAGTCCCAGCGTTGTGGTGACCTGCGCTCCCCAGTCCCCTCCCTGGGCGACGAAGTGATCGTATCCCAAGCCTTCGGTCATCAGTGTGTGCCACAGCTCGGCGATACGGATTGGGCTCATGCCGCGCTGCGTAGGCTTGTCAGAGAAGCCATATCCAGGCATGGACGGGGCGATCACGTCAAAGGAGTCAGAGGCGTCACCACCGTGGCTGGCGGGATCTGACAGTAGCGGGATGATCTTGAGCATCTCGATGAACGTGCTCGGCCATCCGTGCGTAATGACCAAGGGTATGGGGTCAGGTCCCTGTCCCTTGGCTTGGATGAAGTGGATGCCCAGCCCATCGACATCGGCCCTGAAGTGGTCGAACTGGTTTATGCTCGCCTCCTGGGCTCGCCAATCGAACCCATCCTGCCAGTACTCGCATAGCTCGCGGATGTAGGCGAGGCTGGAGCCGTAGTCCCAATCTACGTCCACCAGTTCGTCGGGCCATCGGGTGCGGCTGAGTCGGTCTCTCAGGTCGTCGAGTACGTCGTCAGATATGTGTACTTCGTATGGCTGAATGTTCATTCAGGATCCTCCGCGGAGTCTTTAGGATGTGGGACTAGATAAGTCTCATATGGCGTTAGAGTCGGCGGCTGTTATCAGCTCTGGCAGTGTAGTTGTTATAAGGTTCACCTAAGCTTTGGGTGGTGAGGTGAGTAGCTACTCCACTTCCAGATCATCTGACTTGAGCCGGTACCAGAACACTCTCCCCGAATCGATGATGTCCTGAACATCGCTGTGGACTCGTTCACCTACTACAGCGGCGAAAGCGGGCCTGCCGGTGAATCTCGTAAGGAGCCTCGAGTTGCGGACCGCCCTCGAGACGTCTCTTTCATGAACCGTAAAGGAGACCTCCGCCGTTATGTAACAGACCCCCTCTTTCGTCTCCGTAGCTTCCATGGTGAGGTCGGCGTTTCGGAAGCTGTCGAGGAGATTTGATGGGATGCCAGACGTATCAGCCGAGTCTGTCATATCCCACAGATCGTCCTCGGTCAGAGTCCTTGCCAATCTAAGTCCCATGCTTCTAGCTATGCCGGCAACCTTCCCGATCGCCGCCGTTCTGGCGTGCCCACCTCTGATTACGGCAATGTCACGCCTGAGCTCCTTGAGTTCTGATTCATGCCTGGCTTGCCCGGCTTCTAGCTTAGCCTGCCCGGCTTCCAGTCTATCCTGTCCGGCCTCCAGTCTGGCCTGCCCGGCTTCTAGCCTGTCCAGTCTCTCTTCGTGCCTGGCCTGTCCGGCCTCCAGTCTGGCCTGTCCAGCTTCTAGCCTGTCCAGTCTCTCTTCGTGCCTGGCCTGTCCAGCTTCTAGTGCTTCGAGACGTTGGTTGGTGGCTTCCACGAACCGGTCCACCTTGGCTCCGAGTTCCCGCACCTCAGCAGTGAGGCGTGCCAGCTGCTCTGGCAGGTCCAGTATCTCCGGCGTGAGCAGGCGGGCGCGCAGGGCATCGACCCACTCGGGGTTTTCGTCGAGCAGGTGGAGCAGGTCCTGTATGGTGTTGATGGTAGCCATGTGCGTATCTTGAGATCGGAGTAATTATAGCAAGGTGGAGCTCAAGGGTGGTGTTGGAGCGACGGCGCTGGAACTTACGTTAGAAAATCTCGGCCACGCTGATGCCGAAGCCCTCGAGGGTTGGCGAAGTTATGTTGTCGCCTTCTGTGTAAGTCTCGTCTATCTCAAACGTGCCGGCTCGAAGGAGCATTACCCAGACTATATGGTTTGTAGGATCGACGATCCAATACTCCCTCACGCCATGCGCGGCATATAGCTCGCGCTTGTCTCGCCAGTCTCGCCTCGACGATGAGGGTGAGAGTATCTCGACTATAAGGTCTGCCGCTCCTTGGATGTTGGCCGGGGTTATGATGTGCTCTCGTTCCTTGGAAATGAACAGCAGATCTGGCTGAACCACGTCCGTGTCGGTAAACAGGACATCGAACGGAGCATGAAAAAACCATCCCAGATCGTTCTCATCTATGAAGGAGAACATCCGGAATCCGATCCTCACACTGGCTGTCTGGTGGTCTGTGTTCGGTGATCCGACCAATATCAACTCCCCATCAAGAAGTTCGTAGCGCTCGTCACCTTCCAAGTTTGCATAGTCCTGGTAGGTCAGCCTGGGTGTAGTGACCATGTTCGACCTCCTGATCTGGTGTATGGATTATACCAGTGTGGTGCGAGCGCCCTGAGTCGTGTTGTGCCTAGTATGGCAAACCTTTAGTATTGCGTCTGACTTTCTGGGAAGGATGATTCTCATGGGCGCGCTTAGCGACATTACTGTACTTGACATGTCCCGGATTCTGGCGGGGCCTTTTGGGACGCAGATCTTGGCGGACTTGGGGGCGACGGTCTGGAAGATCGAATCTCCCTGGGGGGACGACACACGAAGCTGGGGACCTCCGTTCGTGGGTACGGAGAGCGCATACTACCTCTCGGCGAACCGGGGCAAGAAGAGCCTGATCGTCAACCTGAGAGACCAGAAAGGTCAGGAGATCATCCGAGGGCTTGCCCAGCGGGCCGACATCTTGGTGGAGAACTTCCGTGTAGGCAACCTCGCGCGGTATGGGCTGGACTACGAATCGGTCTCGAAGATCAACCCGCAGATCATCTACGCCTCGGTCACGGGCTTTGGGCAGACCGGGCCTCGCGCGACTGAGCCTGGCTACGATGCCGCGCTCCAGGGTATGACCGGCATCATGAGCGTTACGGGAGAGGCCGACGGCCGGCCGACTAAAGTCGGGGTGGCTTGGATAGACATCTTGACAGGGCTGAACTCGACAATCGGAATCCTGGCTGCGCTTCACGAGCGCAAACTGAGCGGCAGGGGACAGCACGTGGACGTGTCGCTGTTCGACGTGGGGATAGCTTCGATGGCGAATCTGGCGCAGAGCTTCCTGGCGACCAACGAAGCTCCAGGTCGAATCGGCAACGCACACCCGCAGGTGGTGCCGTACCAGGACTTCGAGGCGTCGGACGAGTTCTTCATGCTGGCCGCGAACAACGACGACCAGTTTCGGCGGCTGTGTGACGTGGTCGGGCTGCCTGAGCTGCCGGACGATGAGCGGTTCGTGGACAACGCCGCGCGGGTCGCCCACAGGGAACTGCTCGCGTCTATGTTAAACGACAAGATCACGCATAACACTCGGGAACACTGGCTGGACGCCCTCCAGGAGGCGGGCATAACGGTCACTTCGATCAACACGATCGCCGACGCATTCGAGGACCCGCAAGCGAAGGCGCGGAATGCGATCTGGGAGGTGGACCATCCCTCGCTGGGCAGCGTAGAACTGCTGGGCAGCGCGCTTCAGCACCTGAGCCGAACTCCGGCAGCGCCTCAGAGTCACCCGCCGCTGCTGGGAGAGCACACTGAAGAAGTGCTGCGCGAGACACTAAGGCTGTCGAACTCGGAGATCGAGGCGCTTCTGAACGACGGTGTAGTTCGAGGAGTGAGTAAAGAGGAGTGAGTAAAGAGAGTCAGCAAGATGGAGGACGGGAGGCTCTCACTCCTCGTTCCTATCTTCTCACTCCTATCCAAGACATCAGGGTAGTTGAGGTCGCTGAGGGCGTCGCAGGACCATTCTGTGGACGGATGCTCGCCGCGTTCGGCGCAGACGTAATCAAGGTCGAACCGGCTCCGAACGGCGACCGGACACGCGCCTCGGAGCCTCGTCTGCCGGGCGTGAAGAAGTCCGAAGCGAGCACGCTTTTTCTGCACCTCAACATGGGAAAGCGGAGCGTCGTACTCGACAGACGATCTGACGATGACGTTTCAGCGCTTCGACGGCTGCTGGGGTCTGCTGACGTGGTGATCGAGGACTGGAGCTCGGGCGCAAGGTCCGAGATGGGGATTGACGCCATCCTCGCGTCGAGGCCGGGCCTTATCGATCTGTCACTCACGCCGTTCGGTACGGACGGGCCATATTCGGATTGGCGTACCACCCCGCTCGTGAGCCTTGCGCTCGGGGGATTTCTGTACCTGTCTGGAGACGAAGAACGTGAGCCGCTGATGATCCCCGGCTTCCAGTCCGAGTACATGGCCGGGCTGCACGGGTACGCGGGGGTGATGATCGCGCTGTGGAAGCGGACGTCCATGAATATCGGGGGCAGGGTCGAGGTCTCGGAGATAGAGTCTCTGGCCGCGCTGCACCAGTTCACAACGGTCATGCACACGTACAGCGGACTCGTGCGCAGCAGACACGGCGCGAGGTGGGAGAACAAGGGACCATACGGTCGGTACCCGATTACGGTGCTTCCGTGCAAAGACGGCTACGTGGCGTTCGCTGTCTCGACCGAGGGGCAGTGGGATCTGCTGTTCCCGATGGTCGGACGCGCCGACCTCCTGAACGAGCCTCGATTCGAGACATTCATCGAGCGACGGGAGCACGCCGATGAGATCGACGCGATCCTCATAGATTGGATGAAGGACAAGACGCGCGCCGATGTGTTCGAGTACGCGGCGGGCACATGGTCGGAGCCGGTGTCGCCTCTCCTCGACATCGGCGAGGTGCTGGCAGACAGGCAGCTTGCTCACAGGGAGTTGTTTGCGGAGATCGACCACCCGGACGCGGGTACGCTCAGGTATCCGACCGTGCCGTTCAAGATGAGCGTGTCGGAGCCGAGGTTCGGGCGTGCGCCGCGGCTGGGGGAGCACACAGACGAAGCGCTGCGACATGTCACTCCTCCTCTGGCGGCAGAAGGCTGGGATGAGGGGGAATCCGTCGCTCACTCTGACCCTCTCACGCCGCGGCGCATCCATGACCAGAGGGAACCGCGGGCAGGTGAGCCACCACACCAACCTCTGGAAGATGTTCGAGTGCTGGACCTGACTCGGGTTTGGGCGGGGCCGCTGGCCACGCGCATCCTCGGCGACTTCGGCGCGGAGGTCATCAAGATCAGCGACCCGCGCGTTCCCATAGACAGGACGTCGGGAACGAGCAACAAGCTCAACCGCAACAAGCTCAGCCTGGCGCTGAGGCTCGACCACGAGAAAGGACGGGAGTTGTTCCTGGAGCTCGTGGCAGCGTCGGACGTGGTGGTCGAGAACTTCCGTCCGAGGGTGATGCGCAACTTCGGGCTGACATACGAGCGGTTGCGTGAGGCGCGACCGGACATAGTTATGTGCTCGATGCCTGGCTTCGGCGCCACGGGCGAGTACGCGGACTACCCGGCGTTCGGGCCATCGGTGGAGGCGATGACTGGGCTGCCAAGCATGATGGGCTACGAGGGAGGCGAGCCGAGGACGTCGTCGCTGGCGTTTCCTGACCCCGTGGCGGCTCTGAACTCAGTGGCGGCGATCATGACCGCGCTCCATCATCGCAGACACACTGGCGAAGGGCAGTTCATCGACCTCGCGCTCACCGAAGGCCCGATCTGCCAGATCGGAGAGCGCATAGCAGCGTACTCGCTGACTGGATACCAGCCTCAGAGGGTCGGCAACTCGCATCCGGTCCACACTCCATATGGGGTGTATCCAGCGGCAGGGGATGACAACTGGGTGGCGATCTGCGTCCAATCCGACGCGGAGTGGAGGAAGCTGTGTGGGCTGATGGGCAGACCGGAGCTGGCGCAGGATAGGAGATTCAGGGACGAGCGCGTGCGTCGAAGCAACCGGGAAGAAGTGGACGCATTGGTCTCGGAGTGGAGTCGCGCGCTCGATGGGGAGCACGTAGCTATGTCAGCACAGTCGGCTGGAATCGCGGCTGGCAGAGTCGCGAAGAACTGGCAGATGCTGGATGACGTCCATCTGAACGCGCGTGAATTCTTCGTGGAGCTGGTGGAGCCGGACGTAGGACGCAAGAAGTATCCAGGACAGGCGATAGTAATGGCAGAGCTTCACAAGTCGGACTGGCGGGCTTCGGCGCGGCTGGGGGAACACTCGGAGCAGACCCTGAGCGACATCCTGGGTATGTCATGTCGGCAGATCAAGAAGCTGGAAGGCGACGGTACAATCGGAATCTTCAGAGAGGACTGAGGTGAGACTACATTGGCGGACGTAATCATTCACTCGCCCATGACCGGTCGGGTCATAGAGGTGCTGGTGGCCGATGGCGACGAGGTCGGCGCTGGGGATGTGGTGGTGGTGATCGAGTCGATGAAGATGGAGAACGAGGTTATCTGCGACGTGAACGGCTCGGTATCGGTCGTTCACGTAGAGGAGGAGCAGGCGGTGTCGGAGGGGGACAGGCTGGTGGAGGTGGAGGCAGCGCAGGGCCAGTAACAGTTAAGTCGGAGCCAGTCCGAAAAGCCAAGTGTTCCCTTTCCCTTTGGGCTTACAAGGGTAGGTAAACACATGCACAGACAAGCTCAAACCTCAATCAACATACTCCCTCTCCCTCTGGGCTGATAGGAGTAGGCAAATGTGTACAGACAAGCATGAGTACACTTACTAACAAACTCCCTCTCCCTCTGGGAGAGGGTTGGGGTGAGGGTGACTGATGCTGCTTCACTCTCACGGAGACTCACAGTACGACAGTCCCAGCACGGACGGATCGTCACTCTTGTCGATACCCTCCCACGACGCGGGCACACAGCCGGTCAGCTCGTTGCCGCTGATGTACACATACGACAGCTTGGTCAGATTCCCAAGCTCGGACGGAATGTCTCCAGTGAGGTCGTTGTCGTGCAGCGTCAGCTTCTCCAGGTTGGCCAGACTCCCCAGCTCGACCGGAATGGACCCCGACAGACCGTTCCCGCTGAGGAAGAGGGTCTTCAGACTGCTCAGATTCCCCAACTCAGACGGAATGGCCCCCGAGAGACTGTTCCCCTTGAGATGGATGAACTCCAGGTTGGCCAGATTCCCAAGCTCGGACGGGATGCTGCCTGTGAGCTGATTGCTTCGCAGGTCGATGCTCGTCAGCGCGTCCAGTGAGCCAAGCTCGGCTGGGATCGTTCCGCTCAGGCCCCGATAGGCGGCGGTCAGCTCGGTGACTCTCGCCGGGGTTCCTGAGACGGTGACGGCTGACCAGCCGTTCATGTCCTTGTCCTCGCTCCAGGCCAGTGAGTCCTCCTGAGTTCCCAGCAGGACATCCAGCGCAGCAAGGAGTATCCCGCAGTCGCTCACCAGGTCGAGGTTATCCCTGGGATTCGGGACGGCCACCCCATTGGTGCATGGGAGTGGCTTGACGGCAGGCGGTGTGGTGGTGTCGATGGCAACCCCGTCGCACGAGGTGTCGTCGGTCGTGCCTGTGAGGTCTGTGTCGCTCAGACTCATGCGGACCATGAGCTTGTCACCAGCAACCCAGGGCTGGTCGCACACACCCCAGAGCAGGATATGCGCTCCGTCATCCGTGGTCGTGGCCGCAGCGTCGTCGAAGTCGAGTGTGAGACCGACCGAGCCGTCGAGTTCGATGAAGTCTATGTGGTGACCTGTCAGGGACACGGTGGAGGTGGAGAGTTCCATCCACGCCCTGTTGGAGTCCCATCCGATGCGCTGTATCGTCGTTGTGGCGCCACTCGAACTGAATTCGGTGGGTTTGAGGACACCCCTGAAGTCGTCGGCGACCAGCGCCGTCCCCTCCGCGATCGGGTCGAAGAACGCCTCATGGAGGGTGCCAGAGGGCGCGGTCACATGGACGGTCTCGTAGACCACCCCTTCCTCAGGAGCGTAGTCGCAGGGCTGCTCCCAAGGGTTTTGAATGTGGAGATTGAATCTGTAAGTCCCCTCGGGGATCGGACGAGTGGTGCGGGTCTGCTCGTCCCCCTGGGACTTGAGCGCGTCCATATTGAACATACCCACAGAGAACAGGTCTGCGTCGGGCCCAGTGAGCCGGTATTTGATATCCATGACACCGGGCGCTCCCCATCCTCTTCCACTGCTTATAATCGTATCAGCCGCAAGCCCAGAGTCCAGATTCCATTCAACCACAGGATTCGTTATGAGGCGTCCATACTCGGAAGCGTACACACGTTCCATCATAAACATGCGGTGCACGCACTCATCATATCCCTCGATTCCCTCACCCTCCTTGAGGATAGCGTCAATCTCAGCGATTCGCGTGCGCAGCTCGATCTTGGAGACCGAGGGGGTCTGCGGGGAAGTCGTCCCAGACGCCGCGCTGTCCACTGCGGCCACAGGAGTTGCGGAGACCTCTTCAGCAGGCGCTTCAGTGAAAAAGCGTATGTCGTTGTCATCTGACGAACCAGACGACACACCCGCCTGACCTGACGCACTCGGAGCGGTCGCAGAGGGCAGCCACACACGGGTGTACTTGTTCTCTATCGTATAGTATCTGTCATAGTAACCACCGCCCAGCATTCCCACGAACCGGTGCGTCCCTGCCGGATATACATTCCACCCATCGATCTCCGTAGCCGTAGCCGCCTCCCTGAGAAAGAGCAGCGCCTGGCGATCGTCCCATCTTGCAGAACGCTCCCTTTCCCACTCTTCCGCTCTCTCCAGAGCCCCCTTCTCTGTCCCATACAGCCAGTTGTCGAATCCATAGGGTATGATCACGGTTATTCGGCTGTCACCGCTGCCCTTCAGGTATTCGATCACCCTGAACCCTGCCTGAAGAGCGGGCACAAAACGACGCTTATCGTTAGCCTCGTATATCATATCGTTGACTGTGATCGTCCTTGCGCTGATGGACTCTGCCGGTTCGACGTGAACGATCACGTCCGCGTAAGCGATCATCTCGTCCATTGACATTGGGCCTGCGTATGGAGGGATCGAGCCGTGTGCGGGCGGTGGCTGCTCTTGTTCTGAGCAGCCGGTGTGTATCAGGACGCACGACAGGACCAACAGCAGGATAGTTATCAACGATTCCCTGGCGGTATGTATCATCTGCTGCGACATGATATGGCCTTTTCTTGCCTAGTGCGGGTCAGGATGAGGCGTATGATTCTTATAGATAGACTTCGCCGCTTCCTTGTCATCATCCGACATCAGCCCCGGGAGTGGCGACAAACTTGGCCATAAGCCGATCACGTCATTCGGTCTCAGCATCAGGTGATGCCCAGGTGGGTGATGGTGTAGCCCCATGGAATGACCCATCTCGTGGGCTATGTACACGGGCAGGTAGTATCTGTCGAATGGGCTAAGTCTGGCTATATATAAATTGTTGTACCAAGTTTTCGAATTAGACTGTCCCTCAACAGGCGGATTCTCTATCTGGATCTCGCTGCTGCCTATCCGTGGGAAACTGTAATCGGAACCGGGATCGTGACACGCCACGGCGTCGGTGCACCCACTTTCCGTTATTATTCCTACCACCTTGATGCTGGTACTGTAATGGTCCAGGTCCGGTTTACTTGCGCATGGGTATTCACAGAAGTCGACGCCCAAACTCCGGTCGTTCCATATCGCGGCTGCTGTTGCCACCGCGTCTGGAACAGAAGGCATCGGAGGAGTGGGAATTGGTGTAGGTTCTATCTTGTATGCCACCGTATTGTCGTTGTGGTGCCAGGCTCTGCGAATCTTTTGGCTGAAATACTCTGTCTCTGAGATGTTTCCCGAGGCCGGCATTGGAGTGGCATCCCTGACTTTGACCACAAGTTTTGAAGAGCCATCCCCGACGCCGCAGCGCTCGACGTAGAAAGAGGGATTTGGGCCACCCTTCCATTTGCTCAGAGGGGTTGGTGTGGGGGAAGTACCCCATGCGCACTGGCTATCGAACGCATTTGACGTCTGGAGACCACTCCCCGGCTGAGCTTCGAGTGCGAACTGCTGCGACGTGACCGTACCTTTCACTTCCACTCTGATTTCAGCCGATGCCAGGACATTCCGCGGGTAACCCCCGGCCACGGTGAAATTGCTTGTCGATTTCAATGACGGATAATCTATATCCGTGATCTTGAGATCAGGTTCTGAGTGCGTGTTATCTACTTCTTCAGGGCTTTCTTTCCATATTTCAGAAGTCCCCGAACCGACGTTTACGCTCACCCTGAAGTTGTAACCACGATCGTCATCCAGACCGGTCAGAAGAAGAGATGTTATCGTTCCCACAGCGACGTCGCTGCAGGGGTCAGGCCAGAATGATAGCTTCTTACACCACCTAATCTTAGTGGGAGGAGGACTCTTCCCAGCCCAACCCGTTGTCTCCCACTCCAGGTACATGCTCGTAACGCCGGGCAAGGTCTTGGTTATGTTGACAGCGTAAGTAGGTGTGGGTGTGTTGGTGGGCGTGGGTGTTGGACGTGGTGTGGGAGTCTTGGTTGGTGTGGATGTCCTGGTGGGAGCCGGTGTCGGCGGCCTGGGCGTCTGGGTAGGCGTTGGTATGGGCGAGTTGGTGGGCGTAGGTGTCTTGGTGAGTGTGGGTGTCTTAGATGGAGTGGGAGTGGGTGTAGGGGCAGGAGGCCCGAAAACATAGCAGGCGATGACGTCGAGCATCTCATCACGGGAGATGAGACCGGCTTCGTAATCTTTGTTTGCCTGATTCACCTCACTTGTGTCGATTGCGCCGTCGTTGTTCGTGTCATACCGCTCACACGCTTCTGGCCAAACCGGAGTGGGCGTAGGACTGGGTGTTGGTGTAGGGGTAGGAGGCCCGAAAACATAGCAGCTGATGACGTCGAGCATCTCATCACGGGAGATGAGACCGGCTTCGTAATCTTTGTTTGCTTGATCCGCCTCACTTTTGTCGATTGCGCCGTCGTTGTTCGTGTCATACAGTTCACACGCTTCTGACCATGACGCCTCCGCCGAAGGCTGTGTGGTCGTCTGAGATCCTCCTGACGAATGTAATTCCATAACTCTCAACAGCAGACCTCTGTCGATCAGTCCAGCGAGGTGATCAGTTACTACCCTGATGAGTTCATCCACGTCGATCACGCCGTTATCGTTGTCGTCGTACAGTTCCAGGGGACCCGCAGGATCCGCCGAAGGCTGTGTGGTCGTCTGAGATCCTCCTGCCAAATGTAATTCCATAACTCTCAGCAGCAGATCCCTGTCGATCAGTCCTGAAATGTGGTCCGACGCTGCCCTGATGAGTTCGTCCTCGTCGATCACACCATCATCGTTGTCATCATACAGTTCCAGGGGATCCGAAGGCTCTGGAGACTGGGCTGTCACTGGCAAGACGATAGTCAAGACGATCAAACCCGCCGCTAATACGAGCGCGGCTAGGGGACCATAGCGCTTCGCCAACTTCACAGACCGTACATGCACGGAACATTCACCGCAGGACTTGGTATGTTGGGCATCCTATAAAGACGATAATGGACTGGCAAGAGACTCGTTGAGTCCATAGTTCACACGCATGTCGGTATTGGACTCTTGCGGTATGAGAGTATCGCGTTACGCGAGAGGCTGTTAACATCCTGAAGATGTTGATGCTGCACTCGCTCAAAGGGGTGAATTTCAAACGGATGCACTACCCAATTTCGATGTTCTCGCTCGCCACACGGAGCTGCGAATCTGCGATGTCGAGCTTGACCGTGCTGAATCGTGTTTAACAGAGTCCTCATAGCTAACCGGGGGGCGATTGCGTGTCGAGTGATTCGGACGTGTCGGCGGCTTGGCGTAGAGACGGTGGCTGTGTACTCGCCGGCTGAGGGGATCCCGCTGCACGTGGAGCTTGCGGACGATGCGGCAGCGCTCCCTGATCTAGCTAGTCCCGTGGCGGGATACCTGGACATCGGAGCGGTGATCGAGGCAGCTATCGAGGCCGGAGCGGAGGCGATACACCCTGGGTATGGGTTTCTTTCTGAGAATCCGGTGTTTGCGCGAGCGTGCGAAGAGGCGGGACTGGTGTTCATCGGCCCGTCGGCGGAGACGATCAGGCTGATCGGCAACAAGCGTGAGGCGAGACGGCGGCTGGCGGAGTACGGCGTGCCGGTGCTGCCGGGGACGGAGATAGCTTTGGATGGCGACGCGGAGCTTGCATCCCGTGCCGAGTCGATTGGGTATCCGCTGATGGTAAAAGCGAGCGAGGGCGGAGGCGGGATCGGAATGAACCTGGTTCGAGAGCCGAGGCATCTCGAACGGGCGGTCAGGCGCACGAGATCGTCGTCACGCCGCGCCTTCGGCAGCCAGGACGTCTATCTCGAGCGGTACGTGCCGGACGCGCGTCACGTCGAGGTGCAGATCGTATCCGATACGAACGGCAGCTGCACGCACCTGTGGGAGCGGGAGTGCTCAGCGCAGCGTCGTCACCAGAAGGTGATCGAGGAGGCGGGGTCACCGTCAATAACCGACGCGACGAGGGAGAGACTGATCTCGTCGGCTGTGCTGGCGGCGCGGGAGATTGGGTACACCAACGTCGGTACGTTCGAGTTCATCGTGGACTCCGATGACCGGCCGTACTTCATAGAGGCGAACGCGCGAATACAGGTAGAGCACGGGACGACGGAGATGGTCACCGGGGTAGATATAGTCGAGCAGCAGCTCAGAATCGCCGCCGGGGACGGTATCTCTATTGGGCACGAGCCTGTCAGCGGACACTCTATCCAGTGTCGGATCTATGCTGAGGACGCGGAGACGTTCATTCCGTCGCCAGGGACGCTCGACGTGTTCAGGCTGCCTGAGATGGACGGACTGCGGGTCGAGACCGGATTTCGGGAGGGAGACGAGGTGTCGTCGCACTTCGATCCGCTGCTGGCCAAGCTGATTGCCTGGGGGGAGACTCGGTGCGATGCCATATCGCTGATGCAAAGGGCGCTGGCCGCAACGAAGGTGGACGGGGTGAAGAGCAACGTCGTCGCGCTGGAACGGGCTCTGAGGCACGCGGACTTCCGTCGGGGTCAGTACAGCACGGCGCTTATGGAGGCGCTTGTCTAAAGGTGAGGGCGAAGTGCGACCTTAGGGGATGTTTCCAAATGTGATTTCCCAAGCGCCTCCTCTCCCTTGAGGGAGAGGATTGAGGTGAGGGTGAAAGCGCTGGCAGGGGACTGCCCCTCATCCTGGCCTTCTCCCGCCGGGAGAAGGGATTTTAGAAACACCCTCTTAACTAATGCTCCATCATCACGCCGCCGTCTATGTTGATCGACTGGCCGTGGATCCAGGACGCGGCTCTGGTGCACAGGTAGGCTACGAAGTCTCCTAGCTCTTCATCCGTGCCGTTGCGGCCTATTGGGACTGACTCAGCGGTCTGCTCCCACGTCCGGTCGAAGACGTCCATGAACACGTCGCCGCGGTGGGTCTGAACGAGTCCGGGACAGACGCAGTTGACGTTGATGCCGTGCGGGCCTAGCTCATGGGCCGACGATTGGGTCATGCCAACGACTGCAAAGTTGGCGGCATTGTAGGCGAGGGTGTTGGCGCTGCCGCGCTTGCCGGCAACGGACGCGATGTTGACGATCTTGCCGCCGTCGCCCTGCTCGATCATCCGTGTGGCGGCAGCCCTTGTGCATAGGTACGTGCCGCGCACCTTGACGTTGACGACGCGATCGAACACCCCCGGTTCGAGATCGACGATGGGCGTCCTGTCCGCGCCGACGCCGTGGGCAGCGTTGTTTACCAGGATGTCCAGCCTGCCGAATTCGCCAACGGCCTGCTCGACCATCCACTCGACCTGGGCTTGATCAGTGACGTCCACAACGAGGGGCAGCGCGCTGCGGCCCTCGGCTCGAATGAGGTCGGCTACGGACTCGACATCCCTCCAGCCAATCTCTCTTTCGTAGCCAGGGAACGTCGCAGGATCTCTGCCGGTGCCCGTGACTACGATGTCGGCGCCGAGTCGCGCAAGGGCTGCCGCGGCCGCCCGGCCGATTCCCCTGAGACGTCCGGCGCCGGTGACAATGGCTACCTTGCCGTCGAGCTCTGGCATCGCGTTGGTCTCCAGTCGGTTATCCAGTGTCAGTAGGCGTCAGGTAACATGATACTATCTTTTTGGGAAACGAAAGGGAGAGATGCGATGCTGTTTCTTGCGATAAGTACGCCGCTGCCGACGCGCCCGTCTGAGGTGCGGGAGCAGAGAAAGCTGTACTGGCCGTGGGCGCAGGACAAGCTGGACCGCGGGCTTGCGAGGTTCTTCTTCGCCCGCACAGGCAGGGGAGCGGTGGCGCTGTTCGACGTCGATTCCAACGAGACGCTGCACGCGCTGCTGACCGAGTGGGCGGAGATGATACCGGCAGAGTTCGACGTGTATCCGCTAATAGACCCGGATGCGGCGGTGGCGTTTCTGAATGAGGGGTGAGCGATGCTGACGAAACTGACGATATCCAACTTTCGGAATATCGAAAGTCTGACGCTGGACCCACTGGGTCGCATCACGCTGATCGCAGGCAAAAACGGGGTGGGCAAGACCGCGGTACTGGAGGCGTTGTGGCTGTTAAGCGGTGCGGACAACCCTGAGTTGTGTGCGAGGCTGGGAGCCATGCGAGGTATGTCGGCGCCCGGCCGCGACTATGTGTTTCGAGATCTCTTTCACGACTTCGATACAGGTGGTCGGATTGGGATAGTTGCCTATGGAGACTGGGGCAACCGCTCCCGGAGACTCGATGTATTTCTGCAAGACCACCAACAGACTGATGCCCTCCGCTACAACGCGCGCGTGCCGGGCAACACAGACCAGCTATCTATTACATCAATGGAGGATGACGTTGAGATAGTGTTCAGATACAAGCATAACGATAGGAAGGAGTACAGATCCAGGGCCTGGATGGTCGCTGAGCAGTTGTCGGCGGTCCCGTTTGCTCCACCTTTGACCAGCCAAGGCATTCGACAGGAGCGTCAGACGGTGCCTCATCGTCCGAGTTCTGTATTCATGACAGCCCTTCATAGAGACGACCCCCAGACCAATGCCACTCGGCTTAGCCGACTGCAACTAGAAGGGCAGGACTCAAGACTATTGAACCTCATTCACCCAATCGAGCCACGTCTGGAACGTCTTGCACTTATCTCAATCGAAGACACGCCAGTCATTCACGCATACTTGCGAGATGTAACCAAGCCCATCCCGGTCCACCTGCTCGGGGAAGGACTGAACCGAATGCTCAGACTAGGGCTCGCGATGAGTGAAGTGAGCGGAGGAATGCTGCTAGTGGACGAGATCGAAAACGGCCTGCACCACTCAGTGCAGAAAGAAATATTCTCGATCTTGTACAGTCTGGCGGAGGAGTTGGATGTCCAGATAGTAGCAACGACCCATAGTCGAGAATGCGTCAGGAAGGCTCATAAGTCCAGTACACCCCTAATGGATAACGCTTTCGCATTCTACCGTCTCGACTATTACGACGGACAGGTCTTGCCGGTGCGATACGACGCAGAGATGCTGGATGTGGCAATCGAGCACAACATGGAGATCAGGTAGATGCCGCCCGAATTCAATATCGAGCGTCCGAAGCAAGTCATTGTGGAGGGCGTGGATGATGTTCGGGTTATGGAATCGCTTTGTAACCACTTGGGAATCGACGACATACAACTTGTCCCATGCGGCGGATACAATAGCCTAAGACAGTTCTTAAGAACCTTCAGCGCTGATCCAGACTTCAGACAGGTCCGATCTCTTGCGGTGATTGTGGATGCCGACGAAAATCCGCAGGGAAGGCGGCAAGGCGTCGCCGACGCCTTAGCAAGCGCTGGGCTGCCCAGACCCGAGCAATTGCTCAAACCGATCTCGGACTCAGGGTTAACTGTCGCCTACCTGATAGTGCCTCACGATCCACCCGGCACAATGATGGAGGACGTCTGCCTGAACTCGGTCGCGGACGACCCTGTGATGGAGTGTGTCGAGCAGTACCTTGAATGCGTAGATCTGGCTAACGCACACAGCCCGAGGCAGGTTTGGATGTCGAAGGCACGAGTTCATGTGTTCCTTGCATCACAGGACCGGCCTGACCTTCGTTTAGGCGAGGCTGCGGAAAGGGGTATATGGAAGTTCGAGTCAGAGGCGTTCCGTCCTCTGAGCGACCTGCTTAGAATGCTGTGAGTCTTACGGAAGCCAGACTCAAACCCTCTACCAATCAAGTATCCAAAGAGAGGATTGAAAGCATGAAAATCAAACAGGTCAGGGCGGTTGAGCTGGATATACCCAGGACGCCGCCGAAGTCGAAATCTCGGAGGCCGAACTGGAACACGCACGCGCGGCGCGCTCTGCCGATCAACAAGTACCCGGAGTTTCCCAGACTGCATGGGCAGATGCCGGGAGCGAACACGAGCGCCGAGGTGTGGGTGCAGGTGACGGCTGAGGACGGCACTTGGGGTCTGGGGCAGTGCAGCTTCGGGGAGCCGACTGCGGCGCTGATCGACTACCACTTCGGGCCGCTGCTGGAAGGGCGGGACTGCATGGCGCTGGAGTTTCTGAACGACCTGATGTGGCGCTCGACGCAGCGGTTCGGGGCTGGAGGGCTGGCGACGGTCGCGCAGTCCGGCATAGACCTGGCGCTGTGGGACCTAAAGGGAAAGCTGCTCGGTCAGCCCGTGTATTCACTGATCGGCGGGCCATGCAGGGACAAGGC
The DNA here is from genome assembly GCA_012270625.1 of Dehalococcoidia bacterium. The sequence continues at coordinate 24,434 of JAAXHZ010000047.1, forward strand.
GCTGGTGTACTGCACGTCCGACGACCTCGACTGGTCGCAGGAGCTCGGCTTCAAGTGCTTCAAGGTCTCGAATCCAGCGCACTATGACGAGGGCATCGACGGAATCAACATAGTCGAGGAGCACATCGCGAAGGCGCGGGACGCTGTCGGCCCCAACGCGGAGCTCATGTACAACCCGGTGATGAGCTTCAACGTGGAGTTCGCGATCAGGCTCGCGGAGCGGCTTCGACCCTATGGTCTTCGGTGGCTGGAAGAGCCGCTGATACCGACGGACCTCGAAGGGCACATCGAGTTGCGTAAGGCGATCAACTGGGTGCCGCTTGCCACTGGAGAGGATCATCACGGGCGCTGGACGTTCCGGCAGCTTGTCGAGCACCGTGCCGTGGACGTGCTGCAGCCGGATATGAAGTGGTGCGGCGGGTTCTCGGAGGCGCTCAAGATATACACGATAGGCGAAGCCGCGGGCATCATCACGATACCGCATGCCGCCGTGGCGTCGCCCTGGGGCCAGCACTTCGCGATCTCAATGCCTGAATCGCCGATGGCCGAGTTCTGGATGGGAAGCGACCCCGGCATCCCGCTCGAAGAGGTCTGGCCGATTCCTGGGCTTGCGGTGCCGAAAGACGGCTACATCACTCCGACGGACGCTCCAGGCTGGGGAATGGAGATCGAAGAGGAGTGGATCACTCCGTGGGACCACACGGTGGCGATCGAGGCGCGCCGATCAGGAGCCACCCTTTGACGCCGTGTCAGGACTTCTGAAATTCGCTCAGAACTCGCCTCCGTCGGCGACCTGATCGGCAGGTGCGACGTCCATGCGGTCCGGGCAGTCGATTGGAGTGAGGTCGCACATTCCACACTCCAGGGCGCTCGGCACTCTGCGCGCGGGCTGTGAGTCTGCGATGCGCCCGATCAGTGAGAATAGCTCAGACTTGAAGGCGTCGTTGACGCTGTCAGTGGGGATCTCGACCTGCCGGTCGTCTCGGTACACCACACGCCCTTGGAAACGCCTACCCCGGAACTGGTTGACGTACGGAAGCGCATACATGTAGATCATGACCTGGGCGTTGTCGGACGCGCGCGGCTGCCCGGTCTTGATGTCGTAGATGATGCCGGTGTCGTCTGGGCCGAGCGCGACGAGGTCGGGCTTGCCTCCGATCACGGCGCCGGAGCCACCACGCAGGTTGAAGTAGCTCTGGTTCTCAGTAAGCACCGTAAGACCATCGGTCTCGAGCTTGTCCCTGACGTCGTTCAGCAGGGACGTGTGGTCCATCTGCCAGGTGACCATGTCGAACGTGCTCGGCATCCGCTCGTATCCCTTGTAGTGGGCCTTGAACCATGACGCCCACTCGCATGAGAGGTCTCCGACGAGCAGCTTCGACAGCCATGTGACCCAGATGTACGGGCCTGTTCTCGGCTCGGCCAACGGATCAGGCCAGCTCTGGCTCGATCACGCCGTAGTCACCGTCTCTGCGGCGGTAGGCGACGTTGTACTCACCTGAGTCCATGTTGAAGAACAGGAAGAAGCTATGGCCCAGCATCTCCATCTGTAGAATGGCGTCCTCGACGGACATCGGCGGCATGGAGAACCGCTTGGTGCGAACGATCCGGCCTATCTCTTCGAGCGACTCTTCTTCGGCTGCACTCGGCGCCTCGACGATCGCCTCGGGTGGGATGTCCCGGAATCCGCGCCCCGACTTCCGGGCCTGCGAAGTGTGGTACACCTTGCCCTTGAACCTTCGTATCTGGCGGTCCACCACGTCGGCGACGGCGTCAACGGCGGCGAACAGGTTTACTCCCCTATCCTGGCCTCGCAGGGTGTATCCGGCGATGTTGAGAGTCATCTGGGCTTCGACTCGGTCGCGGGTTGCGCGTGCTTGTGTCCTGGACACCTCCATCTTGGCGTCGTCAAGGTTGGGCAGGTGCCGCCGGAGCCTGTCGAACTTCTTCTGGATGTACTGCTCGGCGTGGGGGTTGAGGTCGATGTTTTTGGCTTGAATCCTGATGTCCACAGCGACGACCTCCTACCTTCTTTCTTTACTTTAAGTTAATTCTATGGGCATATATCCGGGCGGGCAAGACAAACCGGGGCGGGAGACAGGGTATTTTCGTTTTCCGAAAACGGGTTGGATGAAAGGCCAACAGGCCCCTCTCCCTCAGGGC
>JAAXHZ010000048.1 GCA_012270625.1 Dehalococcoidia bacterium
TGTGGATGTGCACGAAGAGCTGGGAGCGACCGCCCGAACCCGGAGGCGGGGGCGGAATGGTGGCGTCCTGAATCGGAGCGGCGTGCGGGTAACTGAGTACCGTGGTAGTTACGTCAGTGATTCGCATCTAGGTTGATCTCCTCGTGCTAGAAGTCACGAAAGGTAATCTCTCGCTCGGCTGCGACCTTGAGGTCGTCGAGCTCGATCCCCAGACCAGGCGCGTCCGGCACGGTAATCATGCCGTCGATGGGATTAAGGGGGGTTTTCAAAAAGAACTGGTGGACGGCGTTCCACTTTATGAGGAACTCCTGGATTGGAGTTGTTGTCGGCGGCTGAGAGGCGATCAGGTGCGCGGTGGCGTGCGAGCTGTGACCGTGTGGCACCACAGGCAGATCGAACGCGGACGCCAACGCGCAGATCTTCACCGTTTCGGTGAGACCTCCACACCAGTAGATGTCGGGTTGCAGCACGTCCATCGCGCGGTTTTCTACGATGGATCTGAATCCCCAGCGCGTGTACTCGTGCTCGCCGCCTGAGATGTTGATTGGAGAGTTCCGCTGTATCTCGATGTAACTTTCGAGCTTGTCTGCCATCACCGGCTCTTCCAGCCACCTGATGTTGTACTCGGCAAGCTCTTTCGCCATGCGAATCGCGTAAGGCACGTCCCAGGAGCTCCACGCATCCAGCATGATGTCCACGTCGTCGCCAACGGCCTCTCTGAGCGTCTGGGCGAGACGGAGATTTCGACTGAATCCGTCGTGCCCATCGGCGGGGCCGTCCCTGAAGAACCACTTGGTCGCCACGAACCCCTCGGCGGCAAATTGGGACGCGCGCATGGCGGCCGCTTCCGGCTCAATCGAGAAGCCCAGCGCACTCGCATACGCGGGGAACCTCGTGCGCGTCGGACCGCCCAACAGCCTGTAAACAGGTTGGTTGAACGCCTTGCCCTTCAGGTCCCACAGTCCGCAGTCCACGACGCTGATCGCCATCATGGTCTCGCCCTTGCGTCCATGAATCATGGATCTGTACATGAGGTCCCATAGGAACTCGATGGCGAGTGGGTCGCGGTCAATCAACAGCGGCTTCAGAGACGTGTCTATTATGAAAGCCTCTGTCAGGCCGCATGGTCCTGAAAGTCCAACGATCCCGTCATCAGTGTGGATCTCCAAGAAGATGGAGCGGACGCTGTAGTGACCGTTTCCAAAGCTAGTCGTGTAGTCCGGTCCCTGCTCTCTGAACTCAGGATAGACGTCGACGGGCCTGATGAGACGCTCCTCCCAAAACGGGTCGGGGTGTTCCATCACACCTCGCAGCTCCCACAGCTTCAAGTCCACTATCTTCATTCGACTTGTCTCCCATTCAGTTTGTCCATGCGGCGAGAATGATACTGCAACCCATATCCGCGCGCCAACGCAGATTCCAATTCCGGTCGCGCTGGGCTAACATTATCTGGGCAGTTCTAGATCAGTCTGGAGTGTGAGATGTTCACTGGCATTGTGGAAGAGACGGGAAATGTTGTCGATACCTCGGCGACCGGCCTTTTGATTGACGCCTCTGTCGTTATGGATGATCTGAAGGTGTCAGACAGCATATGTGTAAACGGAGCCTGCCTCACAGTCACCCGCGTCGATGGAACGACTTTCAGCGTAGATACGGTGCCTGAAACGCTCCTTCGCACGAACCTGGGAAGGCTGAGAGCAGGAGACCCGGTCAACCTGGAACGACCAATGAGAATGGATGGACGTTTTGGGGGACACATCGTACAGGGACATGTTGATGGAACCGGTAAAGTGCTGTCCATAGTCCCGGATGGGGAGGCCAATAACTTCAAGTTCGAGGCAGGGGACGGTATCATGCGCTACGTGGTCGAGAAGGGCTTCGTGGCTGTGGACGGTACGAGTCTGACGGTAGTAGACTGTGACTACCGCACCTTCTCGGTGACGATCGTGCCGTACACGTGGGAGAACACAGTCTTCGGATTTCGCAGACCTGGCGATACGGTGAACCTCGAGGTGGACATAATCGCCAAGTACGTTGAACGCTTGGCAACCGGACCACGCTTACCCGTGGACACCGCCGACGAGCTCTGATAAGCGTCTGGAGGTATTGACATGCCCCTCGCTACTGTCGAGGAAGCCATAGCCGACATCAGGGCCGGCAAGATGGTAATCATCTGCGACGATGAGGATCGGGAGAACGAAGGCGACCTCGCGATGGCCGCTGAATGCGTCACTCCCCAGCACGTGAACTTCATGGCCACGTACGGACGGGGCCTGATCTGTATGCCGATGCTTGGTCATCGTCTTGAAGAGCTCCGGCTTCCGCTAATGACACAGGAGAACACGGCTCGGCTCGGCACCGCTTTCACCGTGTCGGTTGACGTGCTCAACGGCGCGACGACGGGAATCTCCGCCTTCGACAGGGCCGCGACTATCAAGGCTCTCATCGACCCCAGCACTGTGCCTGAGGACCTCGGCCGTCCAGGTCACATATTTCCTCTCAGGTACATGGAAGGTGGCGTGCTCAAACGCGCGGGTCAGACCGAGGCATCGGTCGATCTTGCGCGGCTAGCCGGTCTGTATCCGGCCAGTGTGATCTGTGAGATCATGGCAGAAGACGGTTACATGGCACGGATGCCCACCCTGGAAAAATTTTCCAAAGAGCACGGCATAAAGATCGTCACAGTCGCTGACATAATCACCTTCAGGAGAGAGCACGAGAAGCTGATCGAGCGTGTGGCGCAAGCCAGGGTTCCCACTGAACACGGCGAATTTCTGGCCATTTCGTACAGAAGCCTGGTGGACCCGAACGAGCACATAGCGCTGGTCAAGGGTGCGATAACCGCGACAGAGCCTGTGCTCGTGCGCGTTCACTCGGAATGCCTTACCGGCGACGTGTTTGGCAGCGTTCGCTGCGACTGCGGCGGCCAGATGGAGCTTGCTCTCCGGGCCATCGAGCGTGAGGGTTCCGGCATATTTCTTTACATGCGTCAGGAGGGTAGGGGGATCGGCATCCACAACAAGCTCAAGGCGTACGAGCTTCAGGACGCCGGTATGGACACCGTCGAGGCCAACATCGCCCTCGGCTTCGCCCCGGACCCCCGTCAGTACGGAGTCGGCGCGCAGATTCTGCTCGACCTCGGCGTGAGCAAGATGCGTCTCCTGACCAATAATCCTCAGAAGAGGGTCGGACTTGAGAGTTTCGGACTCGAGATAGTGGAGCAGGTGGGCATCTTTGCTGAGGTTACAGAGGAGAACCGACGTTACCTAGAGGCCAAACGAGAGAAGCTGGGGCACAGTCTGGATCCAACGGAGGATGGGTATGACGCGGAGGTTGCCCAGTGAGCCGCAGAATATCTGGATCGCTGAACGGCGAGGGTCTTAGGGTTGGCATAGTCGTCGCCGAATTCAACGACTTCATCACGTCTCGTCTTCTGGAGGGTGCGGCGGCTGGACTCGAGGCTCACGGAGTCAGAGACGACGACGTCACGATTGCTTCCGTTCCAGGCTCGTTCGAGATCCCGCTTGTCGCCAAAAAGATGGCGGACTCGGGGCAGCATGATGCCGTCATCTGCCTGGGCGCTGTGATCCGAGGAGAAACCGACCACTATAATTACGTGGCTGGAGAGGCTGCCAAGGGCATCGCCAACGCCTCGGTCTCTTCGGGTGTTCCGGTTATCTTCGGGGTGCTTACCACCGATACCGTAGAGCAGGCGATCAATCGCGCAGGGGGCAAGCAGGGCAACAACGGCTACGGCGCTGCGGTGACCGCTGTGAGGATGGCTAATCTGGTCAGGGCTGTTGACACGGCCTGAGTGCTTCATATGTCCAATGTATTGACGGGCTGTTCCCGTCCCGAGGAATGTGATTAATGGTCACCGAAGAACGTGCGAGAGAGGTCGAGGACAGAGTGAACCGCATGGAGGGCATCTCTGAGCAGGTCAATCTGCGTCTAGAAGACCAGAACAGTCGTATGGACTCGATAGAAACACGTATGGCTTCCTTAGAGGTCAGCATGAACACCCGTATGGACTCTCTAGAGAACACACTGAACGCTCGGATGGACTCTCTAGAGAACACACTGAACGCTCGTATGAACTCTCTAGAAACGCGCATGAACGTTCAGATCGTGCTCACATTTGCCATGTGGGCCACGATAGTAGGTGTGCTGGTTGCCGTCCTGCTCAGATCATGAGCCATGTTTTGTGCCTTCTCGATCCGTCATCTCAGTTGACCAGCTCTTTGACTATGCTCTGAGCGGCGACCGCCGCGCCCTCGCGCGCCTCTTCACTCGCATTGAGCGCAATGCGTCGGAGCTCTGGGATGCTGTGCGTCTCACGTATCCGTTGGCCGGATGTGCGTCCGTCATAGGCATCACTGGCCCTCCGGGCGCCGGTAAGAGTACCATCGTGGACGGTCTGTCTGCCGCTGCGCGCTCAGAGGGCAAGACCGTCGGTGTGCTTGCCGTCGATCCCACTAGTCCTTTCACTGGCGGCGCGGTTCTCGGCGACCGGATCAGGATGCAGTCTCATCACCAGGACTCCGGCGTCTTCATTCGCAGCCTCGCGACGCGCGGTGTTCCCGGAGGACTGAACTCTGTGTCGCGGGCCGGAGTGAAGCTGCTGGACGCTGTAGGAAAAGACGTCATCTTGGTCGAGACCGTGGGCGTGGGTCAGACTGAGCTCGATATAATGGGCGTCGCGGATCTGGTCGTCGTCGTGCTTGTGCCTGAAGCGGGTGACACGGTGCAGACCATGAAGGCAGGTCTTCTGGAGATCGCCGATCTGTTCGTCGTCAACAAGGCGGACCGGGACGGCGCCGGTCAGCTCGCGTCGGCCATCCGCGCCATGATTGCTCTTGAACCTCGGCCTGAAGAGAAGAGGCCAGCGGTGCTGCTTACACAAGCCCATCGTGGAGAGGGTGTCCCGGAGCTGTACGCGGAGGCGTCGGCGCGAATCGAGTCTATGCTCTGCTCGGGCCAGCTTGCTCGACGTAGATCACGCCAAGCGAGTCTGGAAGTCACGCGGCTGTTGAAGACGGCGGTAGCCGAGGCGGTGGAGCGTACAATAGAGACCAACCGCAGAGCTTCGGACTTGCTAAGATGCGTCGATGCCGGCAAGATTGACCCTTACACAGCCGCCCAGAGGTTAATCGCAGATGGTTCGATCGCGGCTGCCATAGAGATGAGCGGCGTTCATGGCGATCCCAAGGCTGGATTATGAGGTCCGCAATTCTATGAGAGGGTGTTTCCAAAGGTGATTCCCCAAGGGCCTCCTCGCCCTTGAGGGAGAGGATTGAGGTGAGGGTGAAAGCGATGGCAGGGGATTCCCCCTCATCCTAACCTTCTCCCGCTCTCGACTTTGTACAAAGAGTAGTC
>JAAXHZ010000049.1 GCA_012270625.1 Dehalococcoidia bacterium
CTCAATCAACATTCCCCCTCTCCCTCAGGGAGAGGGTTGGGGTGAGGGTGAAAAGTAAGAATACATACCCGTAAGCTCCCTAGGGAAAGAGCTAGGGTTCGGAGTACAGACCATTGCAGCAGTCTGAGACAGCGCGCCGAAGGAGCAGGAACCGGAAACGCCTTCAGGTCCTGATGCTGCTCACGTTCCTGGCGGGCACGCTGGGCGCGGGCATGTACACACCCGGCCCACAGGCAACGTTTGCCTCACGACTCGCGCTCGTGGTTTTCTCCCTCTCTTTTCTCATGTGCCTCTCCGTGGCGGCCGTAATGATCCCGTCCCCTCCCGATCCGAGGGAGCGTATGCGCAGCATCTTCGGCTGGCAGCGACGCGACTCGAGCCAAGACTCCTCCGACGGCGACGAAACCCACTTCTCGGGCATCCCGTCGCCTGCCGAGCTGCGAAGAGCGGCGCTCAGACAGCGCAGAGACCGTTGACGCTGGCCCATCTCCCTCAGGGTTCACAGAGGTAGGCAAACATGTACAAACAAGCAACCGACAGTCCCCCTCTCCCTCAGGGCTGACAAGGGTAGGTAAACATGTACAGCCAAGCTAGAACCTCAATCAACGTTCCCCCTCTCCCTCAGGGAGAGGGTTGGGGTGAGGGTGAAAAGCACCAATACCTACCCCTCTCAGCTCTCTGAGGGTGAGGGTAATTGACACTCTGAATGAACGGATAGAGAATGACCTCGGAGTTCGAACTTGCCACAAGTGGCCCTCGATAATGTACGTGTGCTGGAGCTGACCAACGGCATCGCCGGTCCGTACTGCGCCAAAATGCTCGCCGACTACGGCGCTGAGGTCATCAAGATCGACCCGCCTGCACCTGTCGTTCGGCCTTACGATGAGATCAACGAGGCCGAGCGTAAGGCGCTCCACCTTCACCTGAACACCAACCGGAAGAGCGTAACGCTCGACTTGGAGCTGGAACGTGGAAGGGATCTGCTGCTGGAGCTGGCGCTGCGCTGCGACGTCGTGATCGAGAGCATGAGGCCCGGCACGGTCGAGGGACTAGGAATCGGCTACCAGACACTGGCGGAGTCTAGGCCAGACATCGTGATGACGTCGGTCACTCCATTCGGACAGGACGGGCCTTACAGCCAGTGGAGCTACACCGAGCTGACGCTCTTCGCGATGACCGGCGCGATGCACAGGGAGGGCCTTCCGAACAGGTATCCGCTCAAGTACGGCGGTGAGATCGCGCAGTACTTTGCCGGCACCGCCGCCGCCGCGGTCACGATGGGCGCGTTGGCCGGGGTCGCGCTCACCGGCATCGGCGACTGGATAGATATATCGATCCTGGAAGCAATGGCCGGTCACCCACATCAGATCGGACGACGCGCCCCGTTCGCCTACTCAGGCGAGATGGACCTGCGCGTCGAGCCTCGCACGTCGGCCGCCGGCGGTCGCGAGCCATACGCGGTGGGTACGTTCAGGTGCAAGGACGGCTACGTCAGCTTTCTGCCTCTCGGTCCGAGAATGTGGCCGAACATCGCCCAGATGATCGGACAGCCTGAGCTAAGAGAAGACCCGCGATTCCTCACTTCGCAAGACCGGAGTGACAACCGCGTAGAGCTGGAGAGGATCTTCCAGGACTGGCTGGATCGACACACCAGGATGGAGGTGTTCGACGCCGCTCAGAATGCGGGACTTCCGGGCGGGCCGGTGCTGGAGGCCCTCGAAGCGACGGACAACGACCACTTCAGGGCGCGGGACTACTTTCAGCGCATCGAACACCCGGAGCACGGCACGCACAGCCACACCGGGCTGCCATTCCGACTGTCGGACGCCAACACTTCGTCGCCATCCCCAGTGCCCGGTCACGGTCAGCACAGCAAGGAAGTTCTTACCGAGCTGCTCGACGTGTCCAACGACGAATTGGCGACGCTTGTCGAGAGGGGAGTCACAAGCTGTGGCTAACGCATCCGTATCCCCACCCGGACCGCTGACGGGAGTTCGCGCACTGGAGCTCGCCGAGATCTGGGCCGGGCCATTCTGCGGCTCCCTGTTGGCCGACATGGGCGCCGAAGTGATCAAGGTCGAGGCGATTCAGCGCATCGCGCGCGGCTCGATAAGGCCGAGGCCGGGCGCGTCCGGCTACCCAGACGGCGATCCTGGGGAGAGGCCCTGGAACCGGAACGCCAACTTCAACGTGCTCAGCAGAAACAAGCAGGGGATCACGCTCGACCTTACCACCGCCGCCGGCGCCGACACGTTCAAGGATCTGGTGAACGTCAGCGACGTGGTGTTCACCAACTACGCCTTCGGAGTGATGGACAAGTTTGGACTGGGATACGACGAGCTTAGAAAGGTCAAGCCTGACGTCATCGCGTTGTTCACTCCTGGCTACGGCAACACCGGACCCTATAGGACGTTCCGCAGCATGGGTATGGTGATCGACGCGATAACCGGCCATACTGCATTGCGTGGATACCCCGATATGGAGGTCTCGCGCAACTCTCTGGTTCACCACCCGGACGCGGTTGCCGGTGCGACCGCAGTGTTCGCGATCTGTCTTGCCATCCACAATCGCGCTCGCACCGGAAAGGGTCAATTCATAGACTTGTCTCAAGCCGAGGCGTTCATGCCCCACCTCGGCGAAGTCTTCCTAGAGCGCTCCATAGTCGGGAAGCCCCGAAGCCGGAGAGGGAATCGACACCCGGCGATGGCCCCTCACGGCGCGTACCGCTGCGCCGGAGACGACCAGTGGGTTGCAGTATCAGTTCGGACAGACGAAGAGTGGCGGGGCATGTGCCAGGCGATGCAGATGCCCCAGCTCGCGCACAATCCCAGGTTCGAGACGCTGCCTGCGCGTCTCCGCAACCAGGACGAGCTGGACCTGATAATCAGCCGTTGGGCGCGACAGCTGGACAGGTACCAGGTCGCCAACCTGCTTCAGGAGCGCGGCATTGCCGCCGGTCCGGTGCTGGACTGCAGCGGCGACGCATACGACGATCCGCACTTCCAGGACCGCGGCTACTTCCAGGCTGTCGATCACCCAGAAGCGGGCATTCATCTCCTGAGCGGGCCGATATGGCGCATGACGAATCGTTCAGAAGTGCGGCATGAGCCTGCCCCCGGCCTCGGTCAGCACAATCGCGGAGTGCTTGGAGACCTCGTAGGACTGAGCGCAGATCGCCTGCTCGAGCTCGAACTGACCCAAGTCATCGGCACAGTCCCACTGGACGGCGCCGACATGGGCGGAGTCAGACGCGCCAGAGAACGCGGCCTGTCGTCATCCGACTCGTAGCAGCGCCCTACGACACCGGCGGAGGCGCTGCGTCATCGTCGTCCGTGTAGATGTGAGGCTGCTCAGGTGTCGTTACGGCAAGACGGAACGAGATTCCGTCCCCAACAGAGCTGATGTGGTGCCGCATCCCCTCTGGCACGAACACGATGTCGCCCTCGGACGCATGGATTAGGGGTCTGCCCTCACCAACGTTCCAGGTCAGCTCACCGCGCAGAATCGTCCACCACTCATTGAAATCGGGGTGCCAGTGGGCGTTGTTCGTCATGCCCGGGCCGTGACAGATGAGGTTCGCGCTGTTGCGATCGTCCAGCAGTATAGACGTCGCCCAAGGAGGTTCCCCGAATCTCGCCAGCATGTAGTCGAGCGTCGTATGGATCAGATTCGGCGGCCCATCCTGCGCTGGGAAAGGCTTGATGATGTTTGACCTGGGCCCGGTCGTGTCGTGGTTCGACGTTGGATTCGTGATGCCCAGTCGCAGCGAGTTCTCAGTACCGACCGTCCGTATGGCGTGTCGCTGTCGCTTGGGGGCCATTACCACGTCGCCCTTCGTGGCCCTGACTGGTGGGTAGTCGCCGATCTCCCAGATCATCTCTCCCGCCAGGACGATCCACCACTCGACGAAGTCCGGGTGAATGTGTGGGTCGTTCTCCTGTCCCGGAGCGTTGCAGATGAGCACCGCGTCGTTGCGCCCGTCAGACAGCAGCTTCTCAGCCCACGGCGGCTCCCCATGACGCGCCACGACGTCGGCGATTCTAATGTGCAGCGGCTTGGTACTGATGCCCGTTTCCTGGTCAGTCACTCTGCTAACCCTTCACGTACAGTCCGATGATGGCGACCTTGATCGTCACCCAGCCGCCAAAGAACAGAATGTACAGATTGTTGATTCGGCTGTTCACCTCGTTGAATCTGTTGTTCATGCCGCTGCAAAGGGGGCCGATCAAGCGATTCATGTCGTCCAATCGCCGATCCACTTGTTAGTAGGCCTCTTCGAGTCTGCTGAGCCGCTCATCGGTTGTCGTCAATTTTCATCACCTCGTATGGCATATCATAGCAGACAAGCGACCGGCACAAGCGGGGGTTACCACTAGGGGATCGCATCCAAATCCTGCGTGCCAGATCCAAAGGTGAAATCCAACTGGTCGGCACTCCCGACCACCAGAATTCAGTAGGCGGAAGGCCTAACCAAAGCTAACACCGATTTAGCTCGACTTTGTACAAAAGCTATTCAGAAGTCGAAGGGCAGGGTAAGCTCAACCAAACCACAACAAGGGGTTGAGCATGAACACCCTGCCTACATGCATTGTATCGCTTCTGGAGCCGTTTGAGAGCATGTTCTCTGCCAGAATCTGGCGCAAGGCTCAGACTCTGTTGATCGGTGCGATGCTCGCGCGAGGCAAACGGACTGTAACCTCAGCGATGCGCGTCATGGGCATGGCAGACCTCAGAGACTTCTCCGGCTACCACTAGGTGCTCAAACACGCTCGCTGGTCTTCACTGAAGATCAGCCGTGTTCTGCTCATGCTGCTGATCAAATGTCTGGACAGTGGAGAAGGGCCGCTGGTGTTCGGAATGGACGATACGGCGGATATCTGCTGAGGGTATCTACCACGACACACCACGCTCGTCTCGAAGTCACTTTGCCAAGACCACAGGGCTGCGATTGCTGAGTCTGATGTGGCTTTGTCGCGTTCGGTGGGCTGAGCGCAGTTGGGCATTGCCGTTTTTGACACCAACTGAAGCACGGTCACACTCTCCCCTGGTACGACTCGACGGTCAGAATGGTGCAGATAGCCACCGGAGATGCGGTGTGGCGCAGCGATGGTAGACCCCGAGGTCACATACGCTGGGTAGTTGTCCGAGACCCTGCCGGAGTACTTGACGACGAGGCGCTGCTGTGCAGCGACCCGGACGCATCTCCTGAGCAGATTGTCGAGTGGTTCACGCTGCGCTGGCAGGTGGAGGTGACCTTCGAGGAGATGCGTGCGCATGTGGGAGTACAGACGCAGCGTCAGTGGTCCGATCCGGCCATAGCTCGCACGACTCCTGCGCTGTTCGGGCTGTTCAGTCTGGTGACTCTGGCAGCGGACTCACTCGTACGTGAGGGTGGTCTGATCGCGCGCGCGTCCGCCTGGTACCCTAAGCGCACACCGACGTTCTCAGACGCGATCGTCGCTGTCAGACGATGTCTGTGGCAGAGCATGCCTTTTTTTCTCCATGTCCCCTCGGCAACCCGACATGCTGAAAATCCCCAGACAACTGTATGACACTATGATGGACTCACTCTGCTACGCTGCTTGAATGTACAAAGTCAAGTTTAGATGCGATTGCCCTGACCTGGGAGGTAGGGCCTGTGCAAAGTCGCGACTCTAGACTTCTGGGCTCCGTACAGACGTTCCCACCAAGGTTGAAACACAGGGGTAACGATACCCAAGAAATCGTGATAGCAACGACTTTGCACAAGCCCTGCCTGGGAGGCGATTTGGAGAATGCGGGTGCCCGCGCTGTGCTACCATGAGAGATTCACCGGTAGTATTCAGCATATGCAGAGTTGAGAACGATCGTAATGAAACCTCTCACATTCAAGCGACGTGAAGCGCGCAGGTCCAAGAACAAGGCTCGAGTAAAACTAAATTCCCTGAAAGAAAAGATGAACCAGCATGGCGGCACATGCATGTTCCCGGTGGATGCCAATGGTACTTATTGTGGCGGACATGCCGTCGATTGCCACTCCATTGCAGAAGCGGAGGTCCTAAAGGAGCAGTTAAGGGACCCCGTCACTAAGAAGGTGGGGGAATTTCGGGTGGGCATAAACCAGTGGCCCACGGCTGTGGTGAAGGATGGGATAGATAACCCTGACCTATTCGGTCCGGTAGATATGCCCGTCGGCGACGCTGCCATGGGGCACTTCGCGTGTAGAGACTGCGATCATAAATTCAACGATGTCGATGTTGCTCAACCCGAATATAGGGACAGGCGCGTGTCCTTCCAAATAGCGCACCGTACAATACTTTACGTAACGGACCTGGTTCGTCAGGCGTCATACGTCCTCAGCGAGGACTTCAGGTCCCAAGGGGGCCAGAGAAACACCCACAAAAGAATACGCATCGGACTTGAAGCGAGTAAACATCAGATAGCGAACACGCTGCAGATTCTGCAGGAGCTTGTCACTCGGTTCGGAGAATTTTACTTTCACCAAGAGCTTAATTGCGGAGATTATGGCGGCTTTTTGACCAGTAGTGCTCATTGTTTTGAGTCAGACGTAACGCTGGCGTCTTGCAGTGTGGTTGGAAGCCGAATGTTCGTGTATTGCTGGCCCGAAGAAGGGAGACGGCACAGAATGCTGGTGTCATGTCTGACTGAAGACGAAGATAGCACTTACGAAGCAAGACAGAGCCTGATTGAAACAGCCGAGAGATCCCTTCAGACCGACGGACCTGAGGTTGGCGTTCTTATACATCTCATACAGAAGGGCTTCGGTGTTGTGGTGTGTTGCCCGGCCACCTTCTCAGCTTTATCGCAGAATACCCAGAGATTGATTCGCGCCACTGTTTTCGATTCCTGGCGCAAGCAACCCTGGTCGCCTTATACCAATTCAGTCTGATGGGGC
>JAAXHZ010000050.1 GCA_012270625.1 Dehalococcoidia bacterium
CCGCACTGGATACACTGCCTGTACGATCCGTACATGTCTCTGTTGGTATGCAGATCGCCCTCACACCGGGGGCAGGCTTTGAGCTGAAGCATCTTTTCTCTCCGCGCGTGTTCCTTGAATTTCGTATGAGTTAATATGAATTACATACACTATATCACTTGACACGTATCGTATCAATAGATACTATTGATTATGAGTCGTCCAGAGTATGTAACGCCCAAACCTCTATCGGGTTAGCCCCATGGAGGCAGCGGCCTCGCAAGTCGGGAGAAGTACAGCCCAATGCAAGAAGACATACGCACGGTATTCCAACGTTACCTGGAGATCCGTCACGCTGGCTCGAGCACGATGCGGAAGGGTGTCTTTGTGATGAGCGTCGCTGCGGACGAACTGGACATGCACCCTCAGACTTTACGAAAATACGAACGGGTGGGCCTCGTAATGCCATCGCGCAGGCGAGGCATGCCCAGGTCAAGGAGAATGTACTCGCGTGAGGACATTGCCCGGCTGCGACTCATCAAGCATCTCGTGGAGAATCTCGGCCTGAACCTGGCCGGTGTCCAGATGGCTATGGAGCTGCTCAACAAGATAATCCAGATCCGGGAGCAGATGACGCAGCTGGAAGGACAGCCGCTCAGGGAAGCTCTCAACGAAAGCCTCGACGAGATGCTACAGATACTCAGGGCTGACGTAAGCCTGTCCCCGTGAAAATGGGGAACCGATGGATTTGATTCCCGTCTTCACGGGAATTACGCTGGAGGATCAGACAGTATGACCGAAGACCGACAGCCCGATAGAGCATGTCCTAGCGAAAGCGAGGATCAAACATTTACGGGCGCAGAGTCCACCATGCCTATCGAGGAGCAGATGGAGGCCGAGCTGGACGAGGTCACGGACCTCCAGGCGCGTCTTGAGGAGGCCGAGCGTGAGAAAGATCAGTTCAGGGCGATGGCGCTGCGATACAGGGCCGACCTCGAGAACTACAAGAAACGCGCGACTCAGGAGATGGCCGATACCAGGGAGCGCGCCAACGCGCAGCTTCTTCTGAAGCTGGTCGGAGTCGCCGACGACTTCAACCGGGCTGTCAACCACCTGCCCGAAGACGCGGTTGACGGGAGCTGGTTCGAGGGAGTGCAGCTCGTACAGCGCAGCCTAAAGAACATGCTCCAGTCCGAGGGACTGTCTCGCATCGAGGCAGCTATCGGCCAGCCGTTCGACGTGTCCCAACACGAGGCCGTCTTCTTCGAGCCAACGAACGACGTGAGCGAGGGAGCCGTGGTCCGCATCATCAGAGACGGATACAAGCTCCACAATCGGGTGCTGAGAGCGGCGCAGGTGAGCGTCGCCCAGGCCCCGGCGGATGACTGAACAATATAACCGAAGACCGGCAGCGCGATAGAGCATGTCCTCGCGAAAGCGGGGATCAAACATTTACGGGTGCAGGGCGAGCCCTGCCAACAGGAGAATCAGTAAATGGCCAAAATACTCGGAATTGACCTCGGCACGACCAACTCTTGCATGGCCGTGATTGAAGGCGGCGAGCCGCGCGTGATCGAAAACGCGGAGGGCGGACGGACCACACCGTCTATGGTCGCGATAAATCCGCGGTCCAGCGAACGCTACGTTGGCACCACCGCGAAGCGGCAGGCGGTGACCAACCCGGAGAACACCGTCTTCTCGATCAAGCGGTTCATGGGCCGCAGAATCGACGATCCAAGCGTGCAGAGGGATGTCGAGCTGATGCCGTACAAGATCGTTCGGCACTCCAACGGCGACGCCCACGTGGAGATGGCAGGCGACTCTCATGCGCCACCCGAGATCGCGGCCATGGTGCTCCAGAAGATGAAGCAGGACGCCGAGGCGAACCTCGGCGAACCCGTCACTCAGGCGGTTATCACAGTCCCGGCCTACTTCGACGACAGCCAGCGCAACGCGACCAAGGACGCAGGCAGGATCGCGGGGCTGGAGGTGCTGCGAATCATCAACGAGCCTACGGCGGCCTCACTCGCCTATGGCCTCGACAAGAACTCGGACGAGACGATCGCGGTGTATGACCTCGGCGGCGGGACGTTCGACATCACCATCCTCCAGATCGGAGACGGTGTCTTCGAGGTCATGGCCACCAACGGAGACACACATCTCGGTGGAGACGACTTCGACCAGAAGATCATCGACTGGATCGCGGAGGAGTTCCGCAGGGAACAGGGTATAGACCTCAAGCACGACAGAATGGCGCTTCAGCGGCTTCGTGAGGCCGCTGAGGGCGCAAAGGTCGAGCTGTCCACGCTGATGCAGACGGAGATCAACCTGCCGTTCATCACGGCCGACGCGTCGGGGCCAAAGCACCTGGTCATGACCCTCACCCGCTCGAAGCTGGAGCAGCTAGTCTCGGACCTGGTCCAGCGCACTATCGATCCGTGCCGCAAGGCCATGGGCGACGCAGACGTGTCGGCGTCCCAGATCGACGAGGTCGTGCTCGTCGGCGGCATGACCCGAATGCCTGCGGTCAGAGACGCGGTGGTCAGCCTTTTCGGCAAGGAGCCGCACCAGGGCGTCAACCCGGACGAGGTCGTCGCGATAGGCGCCGCCATCCAGGCCGGAGTGCTGCAGGGAGACGTCCAGGACATCCTGCTGCTCGACGTGACGCCGCTGACGCTGGGAATCGAGACGCTGGGCGGCGTATCGACCGCCCTGATCCCGCGCAACACGACTATCCCCACATCCAAGAGCGAGGTGTTCACCACAGCAGCCGACAACCAGACCAGCGTCGAGATCCACGTAGTCCAGGGCGAGAGGTCCATGGCGACTGAGAACAAGTCGATCGGCAGGTTCGTACTGGACGGCATACTGCCCGCGCCTCGTGGATTGCCCCAGATCGAGGTCTCGTTCGATATCGACGCCAACGGCATCCTGAACGTCTCGGCCAAGGACAAGGGTACGGGCAAGGAGCAGCGCATCACGATTACCGCAAGCTCAGGCCTCGCTCAGGACGAGATCGAGCAGATGGTCGCGGACGCCGAACGCTTCGCCGAGGAAGACGAGCGCAAGCGGCAGGAGGTCCAGACGCGCAACAACGCCGAGAACGCCGCCTACGCCGCAGAGAAGATGCTCAATGACAACGCCGAGATCATCCCTGAGGAGCTCAAGAGCGAGGTCCAGGGCAAGATCGCCGCGGTGCGGTCAGCTCTTCAGAACGACGACGTCGCCCGTGTCGAGACGACACTGAACGAGCTGCAAGAGTCGCTCCAGAAGGTCGGCCAGGCCGTTTACAGCCAGGCAGGCGCAGGCGCTGGACAGGGCCAGCCGCCTCGGCCAAGCGCAGACGACGACCCAAACAGCAGCCCAGACGACGACAACACAGTAGAAGGCGAGTTCCGGGAGGTGTAGGGGACGGCAAAAGCCAAGTAATTGGATACGGTAACAGGATGATTCCCATGTATTATCCGAACATGTTGCCTTGCCTGCGGTCTGACCTGAGCTGACTTCATGGCATCCCAATTTCAGCTCTAGCGACCTCACGTGCGGGCGATATCCGCGCTGGTTACTGGCCGGGCTTGCGACGGCAGGACTGTGGCGATGGGCATAGTATCGACGCCTGGGGACATGAACTCTACGACAATAGCATCTCCGCCCGGATGGACGTGTACGATCGTGCCAACGTCGCCAGGATTCAGATTCTCCCCCTCGTCTCCTAGCACTTCGGCGGTAAGAACAATCTGCTCATGTTCCCTGAACATCTCTATGAACTCCTGCGTGGATGCGCCGTAATGAGCCTGGGTGAATCGCTTCCCAAGTCCACCTGCCAAACCTGTCCTTACTCTTGGATTACGACCATCGGGGGTCTCAATATCCCCATCCACATGGTAGCGAGCGTCGTGGATGGTGTCCACGACCCTGACAACTTGTAACCGTCCCATATGCGGTGGGGTAATCAAGAGGCGGGAGTCCTGATAGTCTTGGGGTGTAAACCAAATAACCTCAAGCAGGACTCCCGCCGATGCCAAGAGTAAGATTCACCGTTCCACAGGTCAAGAGCCATCCCGATACTCGTCCACAAGCATGTCCACACTGTGGCAGCAGCTAC
>JAAXHZ010000051.1 GCA_012270625.1 Dehalococcoidia bacterium
CTGGTCTGCGGCGGCACCATGTTCTTCCTGATCGACCCGGTTTACCGGCCTGACCAGTACCTGGACTACGCCACGGAGATCGACGACGCTTACGAGGGCGGCCCTTCGGTCGCGCTGGCGAGCCTTATCAAGACCGCCAACGGGCGCGGATCGATCGGCTCAAAGCTGTTCGTCCGCGAAGACGGCTCCACCGAGGGATCGCTCGGCGATCTGGGACTGGACCGCGACGCCGTCAAGCGCGCGCGCAGTCTGATGGCGATGGGCAGGAACGAGTACGTGATTACCGACGAGGGCGCGGAGTACTTCATCGAGGCGTACACCACGCCGCCCCAGCTTGTGATATGCGGAGGCGGACACGTCTCAAGGGCGCTCGCCAGCCACGCCAAGCCGCTGGGATTCAGGCTGTTCATCACAGACGACCGCGAGGAGTTCGCCAACTCGCAGCGCTTCCCGGAGGCCGACATGGTAGTCGCCAAGAAGCCCGAGGACGCGCTCGATGAGCTTCCGATCAACGCCAACACGTTCATCGTCGTGGCGACGCGCGGCCATAGATTCGACAACGTCGCGCTGGCCGCGGCGGCAGATACGCCCGCCCGATACGTCGGGCTGATGGGCAGCAAGCGCAAGACGATCCTCATCTACGAAGACCTAGTGCGCATGGGCATCGGCGAGGAGCGGCTGCGCGAAATCAGGTCGCCCATCGGACTCGACATCCACGCGCGGACCCCCGAAGAGATCGCGATCAGCATCATTGGCGAGATACTGATGTTCAGACTCGGAGGCACCGGGCAGGAGATGAAGCTGGAGCAGCGCCGCATAGACCGCATCATCGCCAAGGTGGAAGCCGAGCAGCCCGCGGTCGCGGTCGCCGACTGACTCTTCTTCACCCCGGCGGAAGTCTGTGCTCGCTGAATGATCTCCGCCGTCCTCACAGCCGCCGGACTCAGCTCACGCATGGGCCGACCGAAGCCGCTGCTCCGATGGCGGGGTATGACACTCCTGGAGCACCAGGTATCCATCCTGTTCGAGGGCGGCGCGTCTGAAGTGGTGGTCGTCTTGGGACATAAGGCAGAAGACGTGGCGCCATACGTCGAGCGCGCTGGAGCGGCGTTCGTGGTGAACGAGCATTACCGGGAAGGACGCACCTCGTCAATCAAGGCAGGCCTCGAAGCCGTCTCAGAGCATACGAAGGACATCATCCTGCTTGGGGTAGATCAGCCCCGCACCGCGCAGATCGTCCGGCGTGTTGTGGATGCTCATGTCGGCGCTGGCGCGCTGCTCACTTCGCCGCGATTCGAGGGACGGGGCGGACACCCGCTGATGTTCTCGACCAGCCTCATGCCGGAGCTCAGGCTGATCTCGGAGCAAAACCAGGGGCTGCGCGAGGTGTTCGAGAGGCACCGCGCCGAGATCACAGAAGTACGCTTCGATGACCCGGTGGTGCGTCTCGACCTCAACACGCCGGAAGCCTACGAAGCAGCCTATCGCACCTACGGTCGCACACGAAGTCGAGATGTGACGCAATGACCTCCGAGCTCATCCAAGAAGTCCGGCAGGCGCTTGCCGACAACGGCAACAGTGAGAAAGCCGAGGGGATGCGAGCGTACATGAAGTCTGAGATGCCGTATCGTGGCGTGCAGACCCCGATCAGGCGCAAGCTGTTCCGGGCCATCTTCAGAAGTCACCCGATCTCTGAGCAGTCCGGCTGGTGTGATGCCGTGCTGCAGCTGTGGCGCGACGCTGAATACCGCGAGGAGCGCTACGCCGCTCTTGAGCTGGCCGGAGCGAAACAGTACGCTGATTTCCGTACGTTCGCCACAGTGCCGATGTTCGAGGAGATGGTAGTGACGGGCGCGTGGTGGGACTTCGTGGATGAGATAGCTACACATCGTCTGCGTGAGCTGCTCGAACGATACCCGAAGGGAATGTCCCGCAGGATGAGATCATGGAGTCGTGATCGAAACCTGTGGAAGCGCCGGTCATCGATCATCTGCCAGATCAACCGCAAGGACGAGACCGACCTCGACCTGCTATTCGACTGTATCGAGCCGAGCCTGTCACACGACGACTTCTTCGTCCGCAAGGCCATAGGCTGGGCGCTACGCGACCTGGCCTGGACGGACCTGGAAACCGTCGAAGCCTACGTCGAGCGTCATTACGACCGGCTCAGTCCGCTGTCTCGCAGAGAAGCGCTGAAGAACGCCGAGAAGATCAGGACAGTAAGTAGCTGAGACAGTTCCCGCTGTGATTCGACGACGTGGAGACTTAGGTGGATTGACCGCTGCCTCTCGCGGCCAGCCGTGCTCCTGAGTATCCGAGAATAGCGCCGATGGCAGCCTTCACCATCCAGTCGGCGATGTTCATTAGCCTGTCTTGAGCGGGAGTGATGTCCCCGGCAGGGATAGGGGCAAGCCAGATCAAGGTGCTCATCCCCATTCCCGCAACTGCGACTAGCATGAACAGAATTGGCAGAATCTCTATGATGCCTGTTCTGATTGTGGACACCCGCGCTAGCCGCGAGTTCTCCGGACCAGCATGACAAATCCAACGGCGAAGCAAGCCAGTGACACAACCATCAGAATCGATCCCATGATCGGCGCGACCGTATCCACCATTATTATCTCCTGCAACCGTATTTCGTCGCTATTGTAGCATATCACGTTGGGTATCGCATTCTTTGTCGGGGCGGGTACTATGATCGGCGGTTACGCTGGTGTCTGCCGAGGTATCCCACGATGACCTGCTTCAGCTCATCGTCCCAGTCAAAGGCGATGCGGATTGTCTGCTGCGGGTCGAAGCTAGCGCCCTTGCCAATGTGCGCGTCCAGCTTGTAGGACTTGTCGTTCAGGGTGGTCGTGTACCACTCCGCGAACTGCTCTTTCGTCACCTCGGTCTGCTTGGGCTTGTAAGACCAGCCTGGACACGCTTCCTTGATGAGCTTGTCGAAGTTCGGAGCGTCGCCCGGGTTCGAGCGTCTCCTGTGATACTCAGTCGCCAGCCACGCGAGCGCGTCGAAAACCTCTTCGGGCTTCTGAAACGGGGTGTTCTTGTTCGACTTCGAGTTGAGGGCCAAACGAAGACTGTTCGGGAAAGTCTTCTCCGCAAGCTCCAGAGCGTCGTTCACGTTGACCAACTGGGCTGGCTGCTCTTCTTCTCGCACCTGCCCAGCGCTTGCGGAGACATATGTCCTTCGCCAGTACTCCTGCATATCCCGGCTCTGGGACAATTCACGCTTGAGCTGGCTGATCTGGTCGCCGAGCGCGGCCTTATCCGACCGCAGGTCGTCGCTGTCCCGTCTGAGCCTGTCGTTCTCTGAGCTGAGCGATTCGTTGCTCTGTCGAAGGAGATCGAGTTCAGGGTTGATGGAGTCGGCATCCTCGACTGTCGCTGCTTCCGCTTGGGCCGCGTCAGCGTCGATAGCAGACGGGCCTTCGCTCTCATCTTCTTCACGGGCGTCATGTGAGTCCTGCTGAATCGGATCGTCATATGACACTTCCGGGACGTTCATCATCTCGTCCCATGCGGCAGATATGTCGAGGATGACCTTCTCGCACCTCTCCCTTTCAAGGGCACGCTGCGACTCCTCGCTCCGTGAGGACGCCTGCGGGCGAATCGGGCGATACTCAGTCAGCGCGGATTCTAAGTCGGAAAGCCGCTTCAGCGCCGCTTCGATCGAGTCTGACACTGCTGCGTCGTCCGCAGACCACGCGATGAGGTCTATCTCCAGGTATCCTAACTCGTCGTCGAACTCCTCTTTTATCTCCGCGACGGAGTTGGTGATTGTCTCGATCTGAACGGTTCTGCGCTCGGTGATCTTTGCGCGGGCAAGACCTGCCAGAGAGGAGGCAAACTCTTCAGCGTGATCCCACTCGGGCGCGGCAGGAGGAAGCTCGATCAGCTCGTCGAGCCACTCTTGGAACCGCGGAGACTCCATCTCGACCCGCGTTTCCTCCACCGGGATCATGCCCGACACGCAGCACAGCATCAGAGCGATGTCGTCGGCATCGAATCGGCCATTGGACTCTTCGTTGGCGATCAGGTCACACTCGGCGGTCCACTCGTGTTTGGACCAAGTGGACTCGAACATACCTCGCTGGAAGTCTGGACCCTCAACCGAGATGTCCCTGCCGCTGAGACATTCCGTCACGACAGTCCTGAGATCTTCTTGAGATTCTACCCACGCCCGCAAGATCGCTCCCGCAAGCCTGTCTTGTCCCTGGATTATTTCGACTAGGATGGGGTCTCGCAGCTGCTGACGCTGAGCTATGCTTGCGTCTCGGAATCCTGGGAGAGTCACGCTGTCCTTTATCGCCGAGTTGAGCCTGCTTCGAGCGCTGTCAGACGCTTCAACTCGATATTCCAGAGCGCGGTCTATGACAGACAAGGCGTGCTCCGGACTCATGACCGCCGGAAAGAAGGCCATGCTCAGCGGTCGATTGTGGTCGCTGGTGTTTGTCATGGACTCATACTACCATCCGCTCACGCTTCCTCCCACTTGGCCCATGCCTCCTCCACGGCCTTTTGCGCCTTCGCGTGTCGACGACCCAGGCGCTCGATCTGTTTGACGTTCTGCTCTGCTGCTGCGGTCTCGAGACGCCGCTCGATGTCGGCGACGTCTGCCTCCAGCTGCTGGATGAGCGCCTCGTAGTCTGTGGACTTGGTTCCCGTCGCCGACCCCGCTTTACGTTCGCGTCGCCTGGTCTCCCGCTCCCGTCGCCGATGTCGTGCGCGTGCGCGGCGCGACACAGGCTCAGGCTCAGGAGGGCGGTTGACGCGCATCCACTCATCAAATCCTCCCTCGAATAGCCCTGCCGTGCCGCCTTCGATCACCAGAATCCGCTCCGCCATTAGACGGATGAAGTGGCGATCGTGGGATACGAACAGCAGAGTGCCGTCGTAAGACTCCAAGGTGGACTCCAGCGCCTCGCGGCTGGCTATGTCCAGGTGAGTGGTCGGCTCGTCCAGAACGAGCACGTTCGGATAGGTAATCAGCAGCCGGGCGATCGACAGCCGCGTTCGCTCTCCGCCAGACAGCGAAGAGACCATCTTGAATACGTCTTCACCCTGGAACAGGAACCTCGCGAGATAGTCCCGCGCGTCGCCAATCGGGATGTTCTTCACTTGCAGGAACGCTTCGAGTACGTTCTTGTCATCGGGCAGGTTCCACGTGCCCTGGTTAAGATGGCCGGTCTGGACGTTGTGCCCCAGGGTCACCGTGCCTGTCAGCGGGCTGAGCTCGCCTAGTATCGTACGCAGCAGCGTGGTCTTGCCGATGCCGTTCGGACCGACAACCGCGGTGCGCGAGCCTCGCAGGAGGTCGATGTCGGGCGCGGTCAGCAGCTTGGTTTCGGCTCCGTTGTTCGAGAATCCGACGGAGACTCCTCTGAGGCTCACCGTTACGTGACCGGTGCGGGACGCTTTGGAAGCGCTGATGCTGATATTGATGGTCCTCTCGGATTGCGGCGCCTCGATGCGTTCCAGGCGCGCGAGACGTGTCTCCCTGCCCCTGGCCTCTCGCGAGCGCTGCCCAGCCTTGTACCGCTGGATGAAGAACTCCTCCTTGTCGATGTACTCCTGCTGACGCTCGTACTCCTGCTGTTGTCGCGCGACCTGCGCTCGCTTCAGCTCGCGGTACTCCGAGTAGTTTCCAGGGAAGCGTTGGAGATGGCCGTGCTCCAGCTCCCAGACCTCCGTGCAGATGCGGTCGAGGAAGTAGCGGTCGTGGGATACCGCCAGCGCCGCGTACTTGAATTCCGACAGGAACTCTTCCAGCCAATTCAGGCCGTCGAAGTCGAGATAGTTGGTCGGCTCGTCCAGCACAAGCAGGTCAGGGTCAGTGAGCAGCGCGCGAGCCAGCGCAGCCCGCGTTCGCTCTCCGCCGCTGGCGATAGACGCCTGGGTGTCAAGGGTCTCCTGAGTCAGTCCAACTCCCTGTGCGACCCGCTCCACCTGGCTCTGGTAGTCATAACCGCCGAGCGACTCGTACTCTTCCAGCAGCATGCTGTATCGCTCTTCCGCGTCCCTCTGCGCGCTGCCATGCCGCTGCTGTTTCTGTAAAAGCAGCGCGGCGTCGGCAAGCTCCTTCTCCAGCTCGAACAGGCGCGCGAATGCGGACTCGACACCGTCGCGCAGCGTGCCGGGCGCGTCGTGTTCCGCGAGCTGAGGAACGTACGCCATCCGCAGACCGGAGTTGGTCGATACAGTGCCCACGTCTGGCTCCAGCTCGCCAACGAGCACACGGAGAAGCGAAGTCTTGCCGCTGCCGTTGGCGCCCACCAGCCCGATGCGCGAGTGATCACGCACGTCGGCATCTACGCCAGCGAAGACCTCGATGTCGCCGTAGAAGAGCCGGAGCTGAGACGCTGATAAGAGCAAGCTACTTAACGCTGGCAATGTGCTCGTTCATCCAGGCCAGCAGCCGAGACAGGTACTCTTCCCTGAGCTTGGGATGACCTGTCCTGACGAAGCCGTGGGAGCTGCCCGGGAACCGCACGAGCTCGACCTCCTTGCCCATCCGCTTGAGCGTCACGAAGTACTGCTCGGACTGCTCTATCGGGCAGCGGTGGTCATCCTCGCCGTGCATGAGGAGCACAGGCGTCTCGACGTTGGGTGCGTATGTCAGCGGGGAGTGCTCCAGAAATACGTCGAGCGCGTCCCAGCGCTTGCCGCCCCACTGCACTTCGCCGAACCGCACGCCGATGTCCGATGTCCCGTACATGCTGGACAGGTTGATGCACGGCGCGCCCACAACTGCGGCCCTGAATCGGGTGTCGTGTCCGATGATCCAGGAGCTCATGAACCCACCGTAGCTGTACCCTGTGATGCCGAGCCTGGACTCGTCCACGTAGCCACGCTCGCAGACGAGATCCACCGCCGACATGATGTCCAGGTAGTCCTCGCCTCCCCAGTCGCCAAGCACGGCCTTCATAAAGTCCGTGCCGTAGGTCGAAGAGCCGCGCGGGTTGACCGCGAGCACAATGTACCCGGCTGTTGCCAACACCTGCTGCTGCGCGCTGAAGCTGTCGGAGAAGACCCCATGCGGCCCGCCGTGAATGTCCAGCACGAGCGGGTAACG
>JAAXHZ010000052.1 GCA_012270625.1 Dehalococcoidia bacterium
ACGGCGACGTGGTGCTGATCAGCGGCGACAGCGGCGGGACCGGAGCTTCCCCGGAGGCGTCGATCAAGTACGCCGGGCTGCCCTGGGAGCTTGGAGTCGCCGAGACGCAGCAGGTGCTCGTTGAGAACGACCTGCGCGGTCGGATAATCGTTCAGACGGACGGGCAGATCAAGACCGGGCGCGACGTGGCTATCGCGTGCCTGCTCGGCGCTGAAGAGTTTGGAATGGCCACGGCTCCGTTGATCGCCATGGGCTGCATCATGCTCCGCAAGTGCCATCTCAACACCTGCTCTGTGGGCATCGCCACGCAGGACCCTGAGCTGCGCAAGAGATTTGTGGGTCAGCCTGAGCACGTCATCAACTACTTCTTCTTCGTTGCCGAAGAGCTCAGGCAGATAATGGCCGACATGGGCTTCCGAACGATCAACGAGATGGTCGGACGCATGGACCGCCTCGATACCAGGCAGGCCATCCAGCACTGGAAGGCGAAGGGGCTCGATTTCTCTCGTCTCCTCAAGATGCCGGACGTCCCGGAAGACATCGCTACCTACTGCCGCGAGACTCAGGACCACGGACTCGACAAGGCGCTAGATAACAGACTCATCGAGCTGTGCCGCGACTCTATAGAGTCGGGCAGCCCTATCGAGCTTGAGATGCCCATTTCCAATGCAAACAGGACAGTGGGCACCACACTCAGCTACGAAATCGCGGTCCGGTACGGCGAGGACGCGCTGCCCGAGGACACGATCACGGTGCGCTTCGATGGTTCAGTCGGACAGAGCTTCGCCGCATTTTTGGCGAAGGGAGTGACTTTCCACGTAGAGGGCGACGCCAACGACTATTTCTGCAAGGGACTCTCAGGCGGGCGTGTGACCATCCGGCCACCGACCAAGTCGCGGTTTGTTGCCGAGGAGAGCATTCTGATCGGCAACGTCGCGCTTTATGGCGCCACCGGAGGTCAGGCGTTCATTCGCGGCGTCGCGGGCGAGCGGTTCGCGGTCCGCAACTCAGGCGCGGAGGCTGTGGTAGAGGGCGTTGGCGACCATGGCTGCGAGTACATGACTCGCGGTCGGGTAGTGGTTCTAGGTCCCACGGGCCGCAACTTCGCCGCTGGCATGAGCGGGGGTGAAGCGTTCGTGCTGGACGAACACGGCAGCTTCAGAGACCTCTGCAATACCGAAATGGTCTTCCTGGAAGACTTGGAGGAGCCGTCGGACATCGCCGCGGTCAGAAGGCTGATCGAAGATCACCTGGCCTACACCGGCAGCGCCAACGCTCGGCGCGTTCTGGACAGCTGGGACGAGATGCTGCCAAGATTCGTCAAGGTAATGCCCATAGACTACAAGAGAGCGCTTGCCGAGCGCGCCGCAAGAGAGCGGACTACGGCGGTACCAGTTGGCGATTAACCTGAAGCATACCCTCTCCCTAAATGGGCTGACAGGGGTAGGTGAATGGTGAATATGTACAGACAAGCATGAATACCAACCAATAGGCCTCTCTCCGTAGGGAGATGGTTGGAGCCTGCCCCGTACTTGATACGGGGGTGAGGGTGAGTCCAACCCCAGGTCCATATCAGTAGGAATAAACCGGAGAATGGGAAAACCCACAGGATTCATGGAGTGGGCGCGAAGCGCGCCACACACACAGGACCCTTCAGAACGTACTCGGCACTGGTCGGAGTTCTACAACGAGTGGTCCGAAAGAGAAGCCCGCGAACAGGGCGGTCGGTGCATGAACTGCTCGGTCCCGTTCTGCATGGGTGGATGCCCGCTGGGCAACATCATCCCAGACTTCAACGATCTGGTGTATCGGGGCAAGTGGCGCGAAGCTCTTCAGGAGCTTCATTCCACCAACAACTTCCCTGAATTCACCGGTCGCATCTGTCCTGCGCCGTGTGAGGGGTCATGCGTCCTCAACATCAACGACGATCCGGTTACGATCGAGTATATCGAGAAAGCGATCGCTGACAGAGGCTGGCGAGAAGGGTGGATAGTCCCTGAGCCTCCTCGCGTTCGCACCGGAAAGAGCGTGGCGATCATCGGATCCGGTCCAGCGGGCTTGGCCGCCGCAATGCAGCTCAACCGAGCGGGCCATATGGTAACCGTGTTCGAGAGGGACGAGTACATCGGCGGTCTCTTGCGGCTTGGCATCCCTGAGTTCAAGCTGGAAAAGACGGTCGTCCAGCGCCGGGTCGATCAGATGGCCGCAGAAGGCGTCACATTCAAGACGGGCGTCTATGTTGGTCAGGACGTGGACGTCGCAGACATTCGCTCTGAGTTCGACGCCATCTGCCTGACGGGAGGCTCCACGGTCGCGCGTGACCTTCCGATACCTGGTCGCGAGCTGGGCGGCGTACACCTGGCCATGGAGTACCTTACGCAGCAGAACCGGATCAACGAGGGTCAGACGTTTGGCATGTCTGAGAGGATAGCCGCCGAGGGCAAGCGTGTGCTCGTGCTTGGAGGTGGGGATACAGGCTCCGACTGCGTGGGCACAGCGCACCGTCAGGGCGCAGAGGTCGTGTATCAGTTCGAGCTTCTGCCTGAGCCGCCGCCCGTTCGACGTGACGACAATCCCTGGCCTCAATGGCCGGTAATTCTGAGAACGTCATCCTCCCACGAGGAAGGGGCGGTGCGAGACTACAACATCCTCACTAAGAGATTCTCAGGCTCCAACGGAACGGTCCAGAAGATGCACGCCGTCCGCCTGGACTGGGGCCCGCCCGATCACACCGGGAGGCCCGCGATGATCGAGGTCGAAGGCTCCGAGTTCGAGATGGACGTGGACCTCGTTCTGCTCGCTCTGGGTTTCGTTCACCCTGAAAAGGTCGGGATGCTGGATCAGCTCGGTGTCGAGCTGGACGGACGCGGCAACGTCGTGACCGGCGCCAGCAAGATGACCTCCATGCCCGGAGTATTCGCAGCCGGAGACATGTCGCGAGGCCAGTCGCTGGTCGTGTGGGCGCTCGCAGAGGGACGAGAGGCGGCCCGAGGCATCGACCAGTACCTCATGGGCAGCACCAAGCTGCCCCACTCGGTGAGCACCGTCCCGACGATGTGACTGCCAGCGCTACGGTTGACCGTAAGCGACGCCCAGCTCGTCTACCAGCTCCATGAGTCGCCGGTCGTTTGTCCATAGCCGGGTTGGGGGCATCATAGCCACAGATGCCAGCAGATGGGCGTCAACGAAGCCGATGCCTAGACCCGTGAAGCGGTGGCTCTCGATGAGGAACAGCACTTCGTCGTGTGTAGCTACGAGTACCCTCGGAAGTCCCCTGAGCAGCCTCATTACATCTGCACGATCTCGCATGTTGCCGCAAGCCAACTCGCCGATCACCATCGGGTGAACGAGTATCTCATTCCGGTCGAGTAATGACGCGAGACTCAGGTCTTCGGATCTCAGATGATTGATCCAAACCGATGTATCGGCCAGGATCATTCCGGCTCACTTCGCCGCCG
Organism: Dehalococcoidia bacterium; assembly: GCA_012270625.1. The sequence goes on from JAAXHZ010000052.1 coordinate 3,459, forward strand.
CGGTATGGGTTTCAGCTGAGGCTGAGTTCCCCCGAGCTTGGCCAGTCTGCGGGCGCTCTCACGTTCGACCAGAGCGCGGAGAGCTTCCCGTACCAGGGCGGTCGTGCCCTCGATACCGGTCAGCCACTTGGCATCCTCGAGCAGGTCATCGTCTATATTCACAGTGGTTCTCACGTGGGACCTCCACCATGTAAGCATGAATCGCATCATATTATACATCATATGATGATATAGCTGATGCTGCGGAGAGGGAGAAAATTGCATAAGTGCAATTTTCGAGGAGTGAGTGGAGAGGAGCTAGGAGTGAGAGCCTCCCCAGACCATCCCAATGATGACGCATCCGGGACTTATGAAATTTTCTCGGAGAGGTGCCGAACCGTCTGTCCTTCATCGCTGACCTTGACACTCTGAAACGACAGTCACTACCATTAACGTGCTTGAGTAGCCGAGGTAGCTCAGTTGGTAGAGCACAGCACTGAAAATGCTGGTGTCGTCAGTTCGATTCTGACCCTCGGCACCATATTCTGACCCCTCGTTACACGTCCGAGCGGGAGTAGCTCAGTGGTAGAGCACTTCCTTGCCAAGGAAGGGGTCGGGGGTTCGAATCCCCTCTCCCGCTCCAGACACGTCTGCCCCAGTATTTCCAAGGGCCTTTCGACTGTCTGAAAAACAGGCTGGTCATACAGACGACAGCCCCATCTCCCAAGCGCTTACAGGGGTAGGCGAGGGTGTACTGACAAGCATGAGTACCAACTAGTTACCCCATCTCCCTCGTGGAGCTTACAAGGGTAGGTATCCGTACTTTTCACCCTCACCCCAGCCCTCTCCTCCCTCAGGGAGAGGGGGCCTGTTGGTTGCGGTTCGAGCTTGTCTGTACATGTTTACCTACC
>JAAXHZ010000053.1:0-1991 GCA_012270625.1 Dehalococcoidia bacterium
TCGTGAGCTTCTCTATCAGAGAGAAGCGCTACTCGACCCGCTACCAGCTATCGACTGGGTTATCACGCTCAGGATAGTGTCAGAGGTGTCGCGGAATGACTAGGAGGTGAAGGTGCTCAAGGGATGGACGATAGCAAGGGCGGGCAAGTGGATGATTCTGTCAGTGCCTGTTGCGGTGGCGATCTACACGCTCGGAGCGGCCATTAGAGTACTTGTCGGCCACCCATACTGCGACTCCATCCTCGGCATTTACATTTCCAGAGCTGGCTTCTGGTGGACGCTTGTGGGGCTTCCGCTAGGCCTGATACTCCTGGCTTGGGCCTGGATCGCTGAATCCCTCCGGAGAACAACCCTCTAACGCAGCGGCATACGGAAGGGGCTGTCCGGGCTGCCATGACCACTGGGGAAGTTGACGCATGACAGAGATGGGGAGAGAGTCTAGTCGTTTTCCACCCTCCCCCGTGAGCTCTCGCGCTTGGCTCTCAACCACTCCTGATAACCGCGTGCCGCTCCTGGGTCTATGGGCCACTTGCGCTCCAAATGCGTCGGAGTCGCCCTCATCAGAAGAAGCCTGGCTGCAATTTCCAGTACCGCTACGAGCGCGCGACCCAAGGTTCGGCATAGAGCGACAACCCGCTCAGGAATCAGGCTTGGGAAGTCTGGAACATGCGCTTCGTGGGAACCGCGTCGCCTGTCTCGGGACTCGCCCAGTTCAGAAGGTGTAACCATTCAGTTCCTCCTGAATGAAGATTTGGGCCGGCCAATGATAGGCCGGCCCGATGATTTGAGAGCTGGAGACTAGTGAGGAGAGGTGGCCTCGTGCAGCTCACGCAAGACCTGGCGGACCTTCTCGGTTCGCTGTCTCTCCGCCTCTTCGTCCGCCTTCACCTTCTCCCATTATGTCTCAAATATATCAGAACATGAGTACGTATGCAAATTGACAAATTGACCTCCGATATCCTCGTGCGCGCTTTGGGGCGGTTCGGGGGAGGCCCTCACTTCTCACTCCTCTCCACTCACTCCTCGAAAGCGGTTCGGGGGAGATCCTCACTTCTCACTCCTCTCCACTCACTCCTCGAAAATTGCACTAATGCAATTTTCTCGTGTACTCGTGCCGACCCTGAAAAGGCGGTATCATGGTTCCTGATCAAAGACAGGCATCGACCAAGCTCATCGAGGATGCAGACCCAGCCAATGACCATAATATCCGACATACGCGCGCGTGAAGTGCTCGACTCGCGTGGCAACCCGACCGTGGAGGTCAACATCGGCCTCAGCGACGGCTCCTGGGGCAGAGCGCTCGTGCCCTCCGGCGCATCGACCGGCGCGAACGAGGCGGTCGAGCTGCGCGACGGCGACCCCGACCGCTTCCTCGGGCGCGGCGTGCTCAAGGCCGTCGCCAATGTGCACGACAAGATCGTTCCCGCGCTGTGCGGCAAGTCCGCGCTCGACCAGCGCGCCATCGACGAGCTGCTGATCGAGCTAGACGGCACACACAACAAGGGCAATCTCGGCGCGAACGCCGTTCTTGGCGTCTCGCTCGCCGCGGCGCACGCTGCCTCGGAGAGCAGCGGACGACCCTTGTACGACTACTTCAACGACGGCGAGCCGATCACGCTCCCGGCGCCGATGTTCAACATCATCAACGGCGGCCGCCACGCCGAGAACTCCACCGACTTCCAGGAGTTCATGGTGCTCCCCCTGGGATTCGACACGTTCAGGCGCGCGATGCAGGCTGGAGTCGAGGTCTATCACTCGCTAATGACCGGACTCCGGAACCGCGCGCTCGGCACCAACGTCGGAGACGAGGGCGGGTTCGCGCCGCCGGTGACCACCAACAGGCAGGCGGTCGAGCTGCTGATCGAGGCGATAGAGAGGGCCGGATACACTCCAGGCGAGCACTGCTTCCTGGCCATAGACGTCGCCGCGTCTGAGCTCAGCAGTCGTCCCGGACGATACACGCTTCCTCAGCGGGAGACCTCATTGAGCGC
>JAAXHZ010000053.1:2055-2475 GCA_012270625.1 Dehalococcoidia bacterium
GAGGACGACTGGAACGCCTGGGACATGATGACCCGGCGTCTAGGCTCAAGGGTGCAGCTTGTTGGAGACGACATCTACTCGACGAACTCACGACTAATCTCGCAGGGCATAGAGCGCAGCACGTCCAACGCTGTGCTGGTCAAGCTCAACCAGATCGGCACGGTGAGCGAGACGCTCGACGCCATCCGCATGACCCGCGAGGCGGGATGGGGAATCGTGATCAGTCACCGCTCGGGCGAGACCGAGGACTCCTCTATTGCCGACCTTGCCGTCGGTGTGGGCTCGGGCCAGATCAAGGCAGGCGCCCCGGTGCGTGGTGAACGTACCGCCAAGTACAACCGCCTGCTCCTGATCGAGGAGCAGCTAGGCTCGGATGCCCGGTATGCGGGCCCAGAAGCGTACCAGAAGTACCTCGCTCGC
>JAAXHZ010000054.1:0-4550 GCA_012270625.1 Dehalococcoidia bacterium
TCTCAGCCGTGGCCGTTCCCGTCGTCTCTGATGATCGGGTGTCACGCGGAGGCCGTGACGACGGACATCCGCATCGACGATGAGGAGATGACGGACGTTCAGTGGTTCGACCGGGAAGAGGTTATAGACGCGCTAGAGGGTCGGAGCAGCCGGCTGGCTGTGCCTCAGCCGCTTGCCATTGCGCACCACTTGGTCAAGACGTGGGCGTATCGGGAACTCTAGCGGGCGATGAAGCCGCCGTCGATGACTAGCTCCGTGCCAGTGACGAACGAGGCCTCGTCTGAGGCTAGGAACAGCACGCCGTAGGCGACCTCGATGGTCTCACCTGTGCGACGGAGGGGAGTGAGCTGGACCAACTCGTCCCGCTGATCGTCGGACCTGACCTGGGAGGATCGCATCGGGGGCATGAAGCCGGGATGGATCGAGTTCGCCCTGATGCCGTCGGGGCCGTAGCGCACGGCGGTGGCCTTGGTGAAGATGCGTACAGCGCCCTTCGATGCGTGGTATGCGGGATGGCCTCCCTCTCCGCCGACGAATCCCATGATGGACGAGATGTTGATGATCGAGCCGCCTCCGGCCTGCTGCATGGTGGGTATGACTGCGCGGGTGCCGAGATAGACGCCGGTAGAGTTGACGTCCATGATGTTGGTCCAACCGTCGATGTCTAGTGGGTCCTCGTGGGAGCCACTGCTGATGCCGGCGTTGTTGACGAGGATGTCGATCTTGCCGTACTTGTCGAGCGTGGCTTGAACGAGAGCGTCCCAGGACTCTGCGCTGGTGACGTCGGTGTGGATGTAGATGGCCTCGCCGCCAGAGTCCTCGATCTGGCGAGCGACGGCCTCTCCTTCGTCGTCGACGATGTCGGCGATGACGACCTTGGCGCCCTCTCGGGCGAACAGGCGGGCCTCTTCGGCTCCCATTCCGCCGGAGGCTCCGGAGATAATCGCGACTTTGTCTTCCAATCTCATCTCGTTACCTCCCAGGTCTTGGATTGTTGGCTACTGTGTAGGAAAAGGGGCCTGTTGGATGGTATTCATGGCTGTCTGGATGTTTTCTATGGTTGTGAGCTGGTCAGGGAAGTGAGTAGGGGACTCAGTGGCCGTTTCGGCTCACGTACCGGTCGATGCTGATGGCCCTTACGCGACGCGTGTATCTGACGCGCAGGTGCTCTCCGATTGTGAGCAGGTCGAAAGTCGGCTTATCGACAGAGACCCAAGCGCCGTTCACTCGGATGCGCAGCCTGCCGTCGTCCGCCTTTCCCTTCATGTCAAGACGGCCCTCGGCAACGTAGTATGGCGGTAGAGCGTCGGTAAGTGACTGAACCCAACTGACGACTGCTCGTGCGATCACCTTGAACAGCTCCGATCGCCTAATGGTCTGAATCTGCGCCATCACAAGCCCCGCCATTGGTTACCAGCTGCCCCGGTTGATACCACTTGTCCTTATAATAACCGTGTTGTCGGGGACGGGCAAACGAGGATTGGGACGGAGAAAATTGCATTAGCGCCAATTTTCGAGGAGTGAGAGGCACCAGCCACCGCCTGGGTCAGGACTAATGCAATTTTCTCTGGGAAGGTAGGGAAGCAATCACACGTGGGAGGAGCAACGATGACGAAATGGTTCGCAGGAAAGGTCGCACTTGTAACTGGTGGCGCATCTGGCATCGGTAGAGCCACCGCCTTGGCGTTCGCTGGTGAAGCCTACGTATCGACTGATCTCCAGAGATACGTCGGCCAGATGCATGGATTCTTTACCCTGCTGATACTGCCTGGCAGCGAGCTCGGTTTCCAGCAGGTTGTAAAGGCAGTCAGAGCGTGTATTGTTAGAGTACGCAAGGCTCAGCCAGCGTGGCAGTAAGGCCAGCAGCTTACCGAACGAAGAAGCACCAGGAGGATAAAGATGGCTAACTCAGCAATATCCCCGGACTTTGACGCAGTGGTGATTGGGGCCGGTTTTGCGGGACTGGGTATGCTATGGCGACTGCGAGAAGAACTCCGTATGTCTGTCCAAGTTTACGAGGCGGGCGATGGAGTCGGAGGCACATGGTACTGGAACCGATACCCAGGCGCACGGTGTGACTCCGAGAGCTACGTGTACTGCTTCTCATTCTCAAAGGAGCTGCTTCAGGACTGGAACTGGAGCGGAAAATACCCTGAACAGCCAGAGATCCTGTCCTATCTCAACCACGTCGCGGACCGCTTCGACCTTCGCCGCAACATCCAATTCAACAGCCGGGTAACTTCTGCGAAGTTCCTCGAAGACGCTAACCATTGGCAGCTCGAAACAGATCAGGGCGATCGGGTCACGGCCCGCTTCCTGATTACCGGTATTGGATGTATCTCGGCAGGCAATGTTCCAGACCTTCCTGGCCTAGACTGCTTCGAGGGGGACTGGTACCACACGGGAAGCTGGCCTCACGAGGGAGTGGACTTCGACGGTAAGCGGGTCGCTGTTATTGGCACAGGTTCAAGTGGTGTGCAGTCGATACCAGTCATCGCTAAGGAAGCCAAGTATCTGGCTGTATTCCAGCGAACCCCGCAGTACACGATCCCCGCCCGCCACGAAACTGTGGACCGCAGGTTTATCGAGGAGGAGGTTAAACCCAACTACGAAGATATCTGGGAAAAGGCGAGGTGGTCACAATCTGGCTTTCCAGTAGAAGCCAGCGAGAGGTCCGCTCTAGAGGTCACCGCAGAAGAGCGTCTGGAAACGTATGAATCCCTCTGGGCCGAGGGTGGATTCCGATTTCTGCACGGGTCATTCAAAGACATCAGGACGGACGTAGAGGCTAACGACACTGCCGCCGAATTCATACGGTCGAAGATCCGACAGATAGTGAGAGATCAGGAGACCGTCTCGAAACTCTTGCCTACTGACCACCCGTTGGGTTCGAAGCGTGCTCTGATAGACACCAACTACTATGAGACATACAACCGCGTTAACGTCGAGCTTGTCGACATTCGCCACTCGCCGATCCAGGAGATAACGCCGAGGGGTATACGGACCGAGGACAAAGAGTTCGAGTTTGACATTATCGTCTTCGCCACCGGTTTCGACGCGATGACGGGCAGTTTCCTCAGAATGGATATCCGTGGCCGAAACGGTCTGTCGCTGAAGGAGAAGTGGTCAGAGGGTCCCAGGACGTACCTTGGCCTGCAGGTCGCTGGATTCCCGAACATGTTCATGATAACCGGGCCCGGCAGCCCGTCGGTCCTCAGCAACATGCCAGTAGCCATCGAGCAGCACATCGAATGGATTGCGGACTTCGTCGAGTATCTGCGGGAGCATGGCATCGAGACAGCTGAGGCAACGCTCGATGCGGAGACAGAGTGGGTTTCCCACGTAAACGAGGTTGCTGAGCCGACCCTGTACATGTTGGCGAACTCGTGGTACCTCGGCGCGAACATTCCTGGGAAGCCTCGCGTGTTCATGCCCTACGCGGGCGGTCTCGGAACCTATCGAGAGAGATGCAATGAGATCGCGGACAATGGCTATGAAGGTTTCACCCTCGGCTCTGGAATGCGGAAACGGCCAAAGGTGACGGCTTCCTAGGGAGCGGATTAACGGACGCCCGGTACGCCCCGCCAGATCAAGTCTGGTTGGAGAGATGAGCCAGGAGTTTAACCCTGGCTTCTGGCGTGGGCTGCCGCGCCTTCGCCGGCGATTTTTCCGAAAACCGAACCGGCCATGAGACCTGAGCCGCCGGGGTAGTTGTGATAGAAGAGACCACCGACGAGCTCGCCCGCGGCGTACAGGCCGGGGATGGGAGCGTCCTCGGTGTCGAGCACGCGGCCTTCGGAGTCGATCTTGAGTCCACCGAATGTGAAGGTGATTCCGCACGTGACCGCAAATCCCATGTACGGGGGTGAGTCTATCGGCAGCGCCCAGTTGGTCTTGGGAGGATCGACGCCTAAGGTTCTCTTGCCGTCGAGCGCAGTGGGGTTGTACTCGCCGGGCTGGACAGCGGTGTTGAAGTCGCTGACCGTTTTGACCAGACCGTCGCGGTCTATCCCCAGGCCATCTGCGAGCGTCTCTATGGTGCCGGCCTCCACTTTGGACACCTGTGGGATGTCATACTCGTCGCGGAGCAAGTGCTTGGTCTTCTGGTCGAATATCTGGAACGCGGCGCGCTGGGGCTGGAACAGGATCTCCCGTCCGTACTTCGCGTAGGTGTAGTTGCGGAAGTCCGCTCCCTCGTCGACGAATCGATTGCCGTCCACGTTGACGATGATGCCGAATGGGTACGAGTGCTTCTGGAAGAGGTCTGCGACGTTGCGGTCGCCGGTCTGAGGGGCGTTCAGGTCCCATGCGACGGCGTGGCATCCGCTCCAGTGGCCGTAAGACTGAGCGCCGATGTCCAGGGCCATCTTGATGCCGTCTCCGGTGTTGAACTGAGTGCCTCTCACTTTGGCGAGCTCCCATCCCGGGCCGAGGTATCGAGTCCGCATCTCAGCGTTCGCCTCGAAGCCGCCGCAGGCCAGCACGGCTGAAGTACACTCTATGTCGTGGTAGCCATCTTCGTCGCGTATGGTGAGTCCTGTCACACGTCC
>JAAXHZ010000054.1:4582-5992 GCA_012270625.1 Dehalococcoidia bacterium
GGCACACCCTGGTCCTTCAGCCAGCGCATGGTGGAGTGGGAGCGTGACACGAGAGTTTGCACCAACTGAGCATCAGAAAGGCCCTCTGTCACGCGCATGACGTCTTCGTAGAAGACGCTCTGAGTGTAGGAGCCGACGTCGATGCCGGACTTTTCTTCCTCAGACATCTCGGGCAGCAGTGCGACGATGTCCTCGATTCCATCGTAGGCGAACCTGAAGAGCCCGCCGGTGAAGTACGAGTTGCCACCGCGGAGGTACTCGGGGGCCTTTTCGAGCACGAGGACGCTGGCGCCCTGTTCGATGGCGGCGAGGGCCGCCGACAGCGCGGCGTTGCCGCCTCCAACCACCACTACATCGGCATACTGACTGGAACTCAACAGGCGCCTCCATTTTATTTCATGCAGTACCCTATCAGGCTTTAGAAACGTACAGTAAGGTCAAGCTGAGTGTAAACCCGCGCAGCCATTCAGCGTTACGCCAGAGTGTATAATGCCTCTGACAGGAGGATGGTGATGACCATGACGACCGAGGACAGGATAAGCAGGCTAGAGGGAGCATACGAGCAGGTCGCCGATCGGCTGAACAACCTCCATGATGACGTAGGGGACATTCGCCAGAGGCTCGACGGCGTAGAGGCGAATCTCCGCACAGAGATTCACGGAGAGATATCAGGACTTCGCACAGAGATTCACGAAGAGATATCAGGACTTCGCACAGAGATCAGACAGGACATGAGGAACCTCATGCTCATGGTAGTAGCTGTGTGGGGCACGGTTATCGCCGGAATCATCGCAGTGCTGGTGACGACTCCACGTTAAACAGGCCGACATGCCATTTTTTCCTATCCCGATTCAGTATCTTGATCTTGCAGCATGGTCATCTTCTTACTTCGATAACGCTGATTGCCATTCTCTTCGTCTCATCAGCCTGCGGCGACCAGCAACGGGAGCCGGCGCTGGTGTTCGCTGCCGCGAGCCTGACCGATCCGGTAACGGAGATTGTCTGGCGATTTGAGGATGAGACCGGCATTCGGGCCGAACTCAACTTCGGGGGTTCAAATGCGCTGGCCCGCCAGATTGTGGTGGGAGCACCCGCCGATCTGTTCCTGTCGGCCGGAGAGTCGCCGGTCGAATTGCTGATCTCAGAAGGTGTCGCCGACAGGTCCAATGTCCAGGAGCTGCTTGGCAATGAGCTGGTGGTTGTCTCGGAGTCCGGCTCCGAGCAGATAGACGCGCTCGAAGCTCTTTTGGGAGACCGATTTGAGAGGGTGGCGATGGTCGATCCTGGACTTGGGCCGGCTGGGCGGTACGCTCAGGAGGCGCTGCGTTCAGCAGGCATCTGGGATGCGCTCGGCCCTAAGATCGTACTCGCCAGCGACGTGAGGGCCGCTCTCAGCTACGTGGAGTCCGG
>JAAXHZ010000055.1 GCA_012270625.1 Dehalococcoidia bacterium
CGATCCCGCGGCGAGTCATTTCAGCGTGGTTCCGGGTGCGATCGCGACCCTAGCTGTCGGGGTTGCCTTGTGGACGTACTTCAGGCGTCGAATGATCGACGAGTCCGCAAGTGACGAGGTCGCCCACGTGGCAAGGACTTATGATCTGCTGATCGCCGCGATAGGGCTGCTGACAGTGGCGTCGGCATCGGTCGCGTTGCTCGATACTTTCCTGCGGCTGATCTCGGACTCTTCCCCGCTCGTGCTTCGGGGCGACGTGCAGTGGCGCTCACGAGTGGCGCTCATCCTGACCCTGTTGGTCATCGGCGCGCCAGTCTGGTGGGCACACTGGCGCAGAGTACAGATTGCGGCGTTATCCGACCCAGAAGTCGAGCGGACTGCGCTTCCGCGCAAGCTGTACGTCATGGGTGTACTCTGCCTGGGGTTGCTGGCCCTTGTAGGAGGGGCAAGCTCGACGCTCTTCATATTTCTGCGAGACCTTCTGGACGTCGATGTCTCCGCCAACACTCTTCGTGATCTTTCAACCGGACTGTCGGTCGTTCTCACCGCTCTATTGGTAATTCCCTATCACTGGGTCATATATCGCCAGGATAGGGAGCTGGAGCCAGACGCGCACGACTCGCTAGCCAGGCCGATTCCCAAGTCGGTGCTGCTGTTGACCGCTGCGGGCGGATCCGAAGTGGCGGCACAGGTGGAGTCGGCGCTGGGGTACACCGTTACCCGTGTCCAGTGGCCGGATTCAGACGCCTTCGTTCCCTCGCTGGACTTCGACCGGATGGACCAGTTAGCTGAGGAAATCGCGTCCGCGCCCGGAACCAGCGTGATGCTGGTGCCAGACGCAGACTGGTTCAGGGTGATCTCTTACCACTGATTCTCATTTGTACTTTTCACCCTCACCCCAGCCCTCTCCCGGAGGGAGAGGGGGGAATGTTGGTTGAGGTTCGAGCTTATCTGTGCATGTTTACCTATTGTCTACCAGTTGGTAAGTGCGCCGTCGTTTCGGCGCAGCTGTGGAGGCCATCCGTTCAGCGGGGCGGGATTGGCCTTCGCCACCTCCTCGTCGAAGTCCACGCCGAGACCGGGACGGTCGGATGGCGTCCATGCGTAGCCGTCGGCCCACTCGATCTGCACTGGGAAGAGGTCGGTGGCGAAGCTGCCTGGGCGCCGGGGCATCTCCTGTACGCCGACGTTCGTCGAGGCCATACACAGGTTCACGCACGCGGCGGCGCTGACTGGTCCAAGCGGGTTGTGAGGCACAATGTCTATGTAGTGTGTCTCCGCCCAGTGAGTTATCTTCAGAGCCTCGGTCAGTCCGCCCACGATGCACAGGTCGATCCGCGCGTAGTTGATTAGCTCTTCCTCGATGACCTCTCTGAAGGACCACTTAGAGGCCCACTGCTCTCCGGCGGCAATCGGCAGCGAGACGTGCCGGGCAAGCGTCCGGTAGCTTGCGGGGTTCTCCGACCTCAGCGGGTCCTCGATGAAGAACGGGTTGTACGGCTCCAGAGCGCGGCACATGGTGACCACATGCGCGGTGTCGAGTCGGGTGTGTGCGTCGAAGCAAAGCTGGATGTCAGGTCCGACGGCCTCTCGGATCATAGCCATCTGCTCCTCGGCAAGTCGTATCGACTCGACCGGCTCCAGGATGCCCGGATTACCGAGAGGGTCGCTGTCGTTTCGGTACTCGAACGTGCCTCCGGTTTCGGGCTGACCCCATCGGACGAACTTCCAGCCATCCTTAACCGCCTGCACGGAGTTTTCGACCAGCTCTTCGTTGGTGCGGCCCTGTGTGTGGGGATAGCAGACGACTTTGTCGCGCACAGGTCCGCCGAGCAGCTTGTACACCGGCATCCCGACTGCCTTGCCCTTGATGTCCCACAGCGCTATGTCGATTGCGCTTATGGCGCAGCAGTACACCTTATCTGCCGGAAAGAACCCGCCCCTGAACATCTGCTGCCACAGCCTCTCAGTGCTCCACGGGTCTTGGCCGATTACGACCTGGGAGAGGTGCTCGATAGCCTGTGTAATTGCTCCGCCCCAGTTCCGGATTCCCACCTCGCCGAGGCCGTAGATTCCCTCGTCTGTCTCGACCTTTACGATGTAGTATGCGGCGCCCTGTCTGTCCTGAACGGAGTATGGTTTGACTGCTGTAACTTTCATGGTATGTGCCCTTTCACAGTTGGCCAGCCACTCGCCTGCACTATCCTAAGCTACGGCGCTCCGGGAAGCGACTCACAAGCTACGCCGTCTCCGTCAGCAGACGGTAGTGTCGGATTCTATCAGGCAGACCGAAGTGAAATTCAATAGTTGAAGCAGAACCTCTTGGTTCTGATACACTCATACCGTCATGGAGACGCGAGAATTCGAGCAGCTCGTGCGACGAGCGGTCAGTGAGCTTCCGCCTGTGTTCCTCGAGCACATGGAGAACGTGGACGTGGTGGTCGAGTTCTGGGCAACTCGAGAGCAGCTAATTGGATCTGGACTGGATGAGCGCGAGATGCTTCTTGGGCTTTATGAGGGAATTCCGTTACCAGATCGTTATGACTACAACCTTGTGTTGCCAGACAAGATAACGCTATTCCAGCGTGCGATCGAGAGCATATGCAGCACTGACGACGAGGTCGTGGCCGAAGTTCGGGCTACGATAATCCATGAGGTCGCGCACCACTTCGGAATCGACGATGAGGCCCTTCACGAGATAGGGATAGACTGATAGGGCTAAAGTCAATCACGGTACCTGCGGGGCGAGTACGCAGTGACGCTGAACCAGCGTCCGGGAAGCGTACCCGCCCAGTTGGTGTTCAATCAGATTGCGTCACGCAGGCCCGCGATGAGGAGGATGAGCTTGTCGATGACAATGGCTAGCCAGAACGAGAGCGCGGATGCGGTCCGTTCTGACGAAGCATCACGGATCAACCTCCGGAGTTTGACTCCGATACTCCGGTCGGCCTCGCCATATCAAAGCCTTGTTAAGTCGCTCACACGGCCTGGCTCCAGGTCGAGGGCTCAAGTGCTTGCGGACTCAGTCCCGTTTCTGATGTGCGCCTTGCTCGAAGATCTGAATGTGCCGGCAGTAATCGTTGTGCCCAGACCCGAAGAGGCGCGCAGGCTCCATGAGCGTCTCAGCGCGTGGATGTCGGAGCCTCAGCGCGTCCACCAATTCCCCGAGACGGAGACACTCCCATTCGAGCGACTGTTCACGGACATCGAGACCGTTCAGCAGCGCATCTGTGCGCTGGACGCGCTGCTGAGGAACTCGAATCCTCATCCTGTGGTGGTGGTTTCGGCGACGTCGGTCGCGCAGCGCACGCTCGATAGGCAGTCATTCGAGAACACCTCCCACATGGTCAGAGTCGGCGATCTTGTGGACTTGGACGACACACTCGAGAGCTGGCGCCGGATGGGATACCGATTCGAGTCGGCGGTATATGGTCCGGGCTTCGCAAGCAGGCGTGGAGGAATTATCGACATCTTTCCGGTCGGCGCCGACTTTCCAGCCCGCATCGAACTGTGGGGCGATGAGATCGAAAGTATTCGACTCTTCGATCCGTCCAGTCAGCGGTCAAGCGGGATGGTCGAGTCGCTGAGAATAATCCCAGCGCATGAGACCCTTCCCGCGATGGTGGAACGAGAAGACCTCGACCGGCAGATGGTAATGGTGGACGTGTCCAACTGCACATTCGCCCACCAAGAGCGAATACGCGAGGAGTTTTCCCAGCTCCTCGACGGGCACGAAGTCGATGACTTGAACATGTACGCTGGGTTTTTCAATCATGGGACGCTGATCGACTATATACCCGATAGCGCGCTAGTGGTCCAGATCAGGCCCGATGACCTGGCCTCGGCTGCCTGGGACAACGAAGAGCGAATTCACGAGCTGCGAGAGTCCAAGGAGCGGCGCGGCGAGCTACCCATGAACTTTCCGTCGTTCCACGTGGAATGGAATGAGATTCGTCCGGCGCTCTCTCAGCGTGCCACGCAGCTGGACATACTGTACTGGGGCGCTGGGAACCTAGTCTATGACGATATTCATACCATGCCGTTTGTATCGCCTCCGACGTTCATCGGCAGAGTAGAGAACTTCGTTCAGGACGCCGCCGATCTGTTGGATGACGGAGCTCGCATCGTGGCGGTCACGAGCCACTCGAGAAGGCTGGAAGAGATTCTGTCGCAGGAATCTGTTCCGTGCTCACTGACCGCATCGCTGGAGTCGGTCCCAGAGCCGGGAACACTGTCGTTAGTACAGTCAGCAGGCCCTAACTTCGGCGATGGGTTCGTACTCAGCGCTCCCGATGGGAGGCTGGTCGTCCTGGGCGATACCGAGATATTCGGCGTAACCAAGCAGCGTCGCACAGTGAGACGGAGCCGCGGGAATTGGGATGCCTTTCTGTCGGAGATCTCTCCTGGGGATTATGTCGTGCACGTGGAGCATGGTGTTGGGAGGTTTGTCGGCGTTGGCCGACCGTCGAGCAACGGTGACTCAGGAACAGAGTACATGATGCTCGAATACGCCAATCGCGACAGGCTCTACGTGCCTCTCGAGCACCTCGATAGGGTGGCGCCGTATGTCGCTCCGAG
>JAAXHZ010000056.1 GCA_012270625.1 Dehalococcoidia bacterium
GCCGCTCTCAGCTACGTGGAGTCCGGGAACGCCGACGCCGGCATAGTCTATCGTACTGACGCTGCGACGATGCCTGAGCTCAGTGTGGTGTATCGAGTTCCGCCGGAGATGCACTCTCGTATCAGATACCTGGGCGTAGTACCCAATGGATCCGACCAGTCGGCCGGGGCTGCCGACCTGCTCAGGTTTCTGACTTCAGACGATGCCAGCGACGAGTTCGGAAGATTCGGTTTTCTGCCCGCGCCTATTGAAGCTGGACGGAGCCGTTGAGCTACTGTCATGATTGACGCCATAGTCATCTCGGTGCAGGTGGCGTTCGTCGCGACGGCAATAAATCTTCCGGTTGCGCTACTCCTGAGCTGGCTAGTGGTCAAGAAGCGCATACGGGGCGCGTTCCTACTGGACATACTTGCGTCTCTGCCGCTGGCGGTTCCGCCAGTCGTCGTGGGCTATATGTTGCTGCTGCTGCTTGGACGACGGGGTCCACTGGGGAAGCTGCTCGAGTCTGCCCTGGGATGGGACATAGTGTTCACGTGGGTTGCGGCTGCGATCGCGGCTGCGATCGTATCATTTCCACTTACCGCCCGCGCGATCATGGTGGCCATGCAGGGCGTAGATGAGCGAATCGAGAGGTCGGCGCGCAGCCTCGGCGCGGGACCGCTGCGGGTCGTTTTCACCATCACGCTGCCACTAGCTTATCGGGGCATTCTCGCGGGTATTCTGCTCGGCTTCGTCAGGGCTATCAGCGAGTTCGGAGCGACGATAGTTGTGGCTGGAAACATCCCGGGGAAGACCCAAACTCTGCCGCTTGCGATCTACCACAGCGTCCAGCTTGGACGTGACAGCGAAGCTCTGATTCTAGCAGCGGTGTCGATCGCTCTGGCCATAGCGGCGTTAGCCGTACACAATTGGCTTGTGGCGCGGTCGAAGGGATAAGGCGGTCTATTAGTGTTTTGGCAAAACGTCCTTCGACTGTGATGGAGGAGATGGACGGGAGTCGAGCGGGACGCTCAAGAACGGTGGGACTGCCTACTGGTTGCTGAGTGGGATGCCGATAGTCTGCCAATAGATACAGGAGACAGCTCTATGAGAAGAATCATCATCCTAATCACGGGGCTGACTCTGCTGGCATCCGTCCTTGCCGGCACAGGCTGTGAGTCACAGTCGGTAGGGACGGACACGGGCATGCCAATCTTCAATCTCGACTATGACGATAGCTGGGTGACGGACGTACCGGCGGAAATCGGAGGATACAGGGTACTGTTCATTCATACCCCAATGAATAGGGCCTGTACCCCTTTACCCGTCATAGGACTGCAAACGCCTCCTGAGATCGGAGAGGGAGACATCGGTGAGGTTGTCACTTTGACTGAGTCAATACCAGGGAGTGTTAGGGTGAGTGTCAGCCCCTCTCCGACCTCAGAGGCCGACACCCCGGACGGTGTGAAGAGATGGAATGAGGAAGCTGCCGAGACTGGCTGCAATACATCGAGGTGGAGCGGGGGACTGGCGGACCTGCCTGATGACTCGTAAGAGGATGACCTTCTTCTGGACGCTGCCACTGCTCTGATAACCTTCGTGGCCCTTGAGGTCAAGGAGCGGGAGTCGGGGGCTGAACATCGCGGTGCGGGTGGCCTGCTACAATGCAGTTTTCTCTATTAGGGAGAGGTCGTGGACACACACCGGAGAGAGTCAGGGGACCCTTTCCTATCATTTGGGGTCAGAAAGTCGTATGGCGACTTCGCTCTGGACTGCCAAGCCGACTTCGACGACGGCGTTACCGCGGTGTTTGGACCCTCCGGCAGTGGCAAGACGACGCTGCTGGACTGCGTCGCGGGCATGATCTCTCCGGACTCCGGCGAGATTCTGGTCCAAGGGGACGTGATGTATTCGTCGCGCGCCAGAGTGGACCTGGCGCCAGAGAGGCGCCGATTTGGGTATGTGTTTCAGCACGGCGCGCTGTTTCCCCATATGACGGTGCGTGAGAATACTCTGTATGGTTATGCGCTTACACCTACATCAGAACGGTGGGTCGAACCGTGCGAAATAGCGCGGCTGCTCAGCATCTCGCATCTGATGGATAGGAGCGTCAAAAACCTGTCGGGAGGCGAGCGCCAGCGGGTAGCTCTCGCTCGCGCACTTGCGACGTCGCCTCGGATGCTGCTGCTCGACGAACCGCTGGCATCGCTGGACGCGGCCCACAGGGCGTCGATTCTCACCTACCTTAGACACATCTCCGAGCAGCTAAGGACTCCAATGGTTTACGTGTCCCACTCGCTGTCCGAGGTGATGGCGCTGGCGTCCAATACGCTGGCGCTCGCCGCTGGGCGACGTGTGGCTTTTGGGCCAACCGCAGAGGTCATGGCGCGCGCCGACGTTGCCCGCTTTGCCGACTACTCGACACTTGAGAATATCCAGGAGGCCGAGGTCGTCAGCGCCGATCCATCAAGGGGAACTTCGATGCTGAGGCTTGGGGATACGGTTTTAGTAGGCCCACCCACATCCGCCACTCCGGGCGAGCGTGTGACGATATCAATACGGGCAGGAGACATCATCCTGAGTCTTGGCGTGCCGCCCATGATGAGTGCTCGCAACGCTGCGCCGTCGGTGATACGAGACATTCATGAGGCTGGCGGGAGGGTGCTCGTCAATCTGGACATCGGCGATGGGTTCGTGGCCGAAGTGACGCCAGCGTCCGCGTCAGAGCTTGGGTTGAGGGCAGGTCAGGACATACACGTCGTCATGAAGTCCAACAGTATCCTGGTTTTTGGATCAGAGGCCGATTCTGGGGCAGTCGGATAGCAGCGGGCAGCTGGCGCAGTCAGGTCTTTTCCTGCACGTGGTGTTTCCGTGCCGAACGATCAGGGCGTGGTACTCGCCGTACATCTGTACATCTTTCGGCAGCCGCTTTTGAAACATCGTCTGAAGACGGCTGTAGGCAGCGTCCGGTTCGCACCATCCGAGACGGTAGAACACGCGGCGTGTGAAGGCGTCTATGACAAATACGGGCCGGTCGAGCGCGTACAGGAGGATGTCGTCGGCCGTCTCTTCGCCCACGCCGTTTACTCTCAAGAGATCGCGTCTCAGACTGTGTGTGGGGCGCTCATTCATGAGGTCCAAGGAGTCCCCGTAGAGCTCGTCGAGGAACTCGCACAGCGCTCTGAGCCGCTTGGCCTTGACTCGGTAGAATCCGGACGGTCGGATCAGCTCTTCAAGCGTGTGGAGACTCATGTCACGGATGGCGTGTGGAGAGAGGGACTCGGCGGCCTTGAGATTGGCGATGGCGCGCTCGACGTTTCGCCATGCCGTGGACTGTACCAGGATCGCGCCGACCATCACCTCGAAAGCGGAGTCGGCAGGCCACCAGTTCTGGGGGCCGTAGTGGTCTAGCAGGCGGCCGTAGATGTCGGTGAGTGAGAGGGGCAGTGTTTGATTCTCCTGTGTTGTCGTTCTGGGCAACTTCCGGCATGGGACAGAATGGGGTAGATATCCGTACTTTTCACCCTCACCCCAGCCC